>NZ_CAPF01000047.1:0-28265 GCF_000321165.1 Enorma timonensis | reverse complement strand
CTGCGAAAGCGCTTCGCGTGCAAAACTGACAAGTTTGTCGATGAACGCGAGAGCGCGGAGCGAGCGGCCGCGCGACGGCCCGTGCGCCTATACTTAGGGGCATCCGCTTTTCGGTACAAGGAGGTATCCCGTGCTTTCTGAGACCAGCACCGTCTTGACCTTCGGCGAGATCATGATGCGCCTCTCGCCGCCCGACCAGCTGCGCATCGAGCAGGCCGCGAGCTTCGACGTGCGCTACGGCGGCGCCGAGGCGAACACCGCGCTCTCCCTGGCCTACCAGGGCGATAACGCCGCGTACGTTTCGGTGGTGCCGAAGAACCGCATCGGGGAGTGCGCCCTGCGCAGCCTGCGCGCCTACGGAGTGGACACTTCGCGCGTGGTGCGCGAAGGCGACCGCCTGGGCAGCTACATCTTCGAGGTGGGTGCGAGCGTGCGCGGCAACGGCTGCGTCTACGACCGCAAGTACTCCGCCATCAACCTCGCCGCGCACGACGTATTCGACTGGGACGCCATCCTGGACGGCGTCGACCTCTTCTACTTCTCCGGCGTGACCCCGGCGGTGTCCGCGGAGATGGCCGTCGCCTGCGAGGAGGCGCTCAAGGCGTGCCGCGCGCGCGGCATCGTGACGGCGTGCGACGTGAACTACCGCGGCAAGATGTGGAGCCCGGAGCGCTCGCAGGAGGTTATGCGCCGGCTGCTTCCCATGGTGGACATCGTGGTGGCGAACGACGAGGACGCGCCCGCCGGCCTGGGTATGACGTGCGTCTCCGGCTCGCTCAAGAACGGCATCGCCGAGCGCGACGACTACGTGGAGATGGCGCGCCAGATCTGCGCCGAGTTCGGCTGCAAGCAAGTGCTCTCGGTCATCCGCGACATCGCGAGCGTGGAGGATTCCCGCTGGATGGGCATGCTCTACAGCGCCTCGACCGATGACCTGCTCGCCGGCCGCGCCGCGCACCTCGCCGACGCCGCGGGCGCGGACGACGCGGGCGCCTGGTGGTTCAGCCCCGTCTATGACGTCCACGTGCTCGAGGGCGTGGCCGCGGGCGACGCGTTCTCCGGCGCGTACCTGCACACGCTCCTGCACGGCTTCGCGCCGCAGGCGGCCATCGACTACGCCATCGCGGGCTCGGTGCTCAAGCTCACCATCCACGGCGACTCGAACCTCGTGACCGCCGACGAGATCGCCGCCGTTGCCGCCTCGGCCGGCGGCGGCACGCGCGTCGCGCGGTAGGGCGCGCCGGTACGGGCGAACCATGGCCGCTGAGACCCGGGTACCGGGCGGCGCACGCGCGGAGAGCCCCCGCGTGCGCCGCACCAAACGCCTGCTCGACGAGACGCTGCTCGACGCGCTTCGGGAGAAGCCCATCACGCGCGTCACGGTGACGGAGCTGTGCTCGCGCGCGGGCGTGAACCGCTCGACGTACTACGTGTACTTCGACAACCCCCTCGACCAGCTCGATCGCCTCGAGGCGCGGGTGATCGAGGGGCTCACGCGCGAGGTCGATCGCAGGGAGCTGCGCGCCGGCTACTCGCACGAGCGCCTCGAGGCCATCGTGGAGGCCGCGCTCGGCTATATCGGCGAGCAGGCCGACGTGTTCCGCGTGCTCTGGGGCGAGCACGGCTCGGCGGGCTTCGAGCGCAAGCTGCTCACCGCCCTCGCCGCGCGCGCCCTCGCGCCGGGGGAGCGCCTCACCCCGGAGGCGCGGAGCCACCTCTACCAGTGCATCTACTCGCTTTCGGGCATGTTCGGCCTGGTGAGCTACTGGCTGCGCGACGGGGCGGACGTGGAGGTGCGCGAGCTGGCGCAGACCATCGTCCGCGCGAACCTCGCTGCGGTCGATGCCCTGGGCGGCGTCGACGCGGCGGGGACTGACGCGCCCGACCCCGCGGACACCCCGGCGCCCTGAGCGCCTCCGGCCTCCCTACGCCTCGCGCTGCTCCCGGTGCCCGGCGTTCTCCCGCTGCACCTCCACCATGCGCTCGCGCGTGAGGCTGTAGCGCTTCATGGCGGCGAGCCCGATGAGCCAGGATGCGATGGGCATGCCGAAGTACAGCACGAGGCCGATGACCTTGAGCTCGGGCGTCGGCGCGTCGGTGGGCTGGGGAGCTGTGGCCACGTACCCGGCGAGGCCGACGGCGAGCGAGGCGATCGTGGTGGCGAGCGACGAGATGAGCCGGTCGATGAAGTTGTAGGTGGCAGCCACCACGCCCGGAAGGTACTTGCCCGACCGGGAGAGCTCGTAATCGATGACATCGGCGCGCATGGCGCCGTCCGCCGTGGTCATGCACATGCGCATGGCCGAGATGACCACCATGAGCACGAAGAACGCCCCGGTGAGCACGGGGTCGCGCGGGATGTCGCGCATGTTGAGCGCCAGGCAGAAGCCGATGGCCGCCGCCGTGGCCACGATGGCGACGCGCATGGCTCCGCGCGAGACCTCGCGGCTGCCGAGCCGTCCGCACAGGCGTCCCGCGGCGAAGGCGAAGAAGAGCGCCGGCAGCGAGGTGACCGCGCTCATGATGCTGCCGAACTGCACGCTGCCCATGAGGATGCCGAACACCACGGTGCTCACGATGGCCTGGCTCAT
Source organism: Enorma timonensis (assembly GCF_000321165.1). NCBI lineage: Bacteria > Bacillati > Actinomycetota > Coriobacteriia > Coriobacteriales > Coriobacteriaceae > Enorma > Enorma timonensis. The sequence continues at coordinate 25,674 of NZ_CAPF01000047.1, read as the reverse complement.
GGTCTGCTGCGAGAGCTTGGACGAGACACAGCTCAAGAGGTACATCTGGAAGGGCTTGTTCCCGCGCAGGAGGCTCATCATGTCGTGGACGTCCACGGGCTCGGCGGCGCCTGCGACCCTGCGGTAGTTCTCCGCCGTGTCGACCTTCGCCACGCCCACCATGCTCAAGACGAGGAAGACGAACGAGAGGGGCAGGTAGGCGAGGGCGCAGGTGGCGAGCATGCTGCTCGTGTACTCGTTGCCGAAGCGCGGCAGGATCCCGAGCGTGATGACGAGCGTGAGCGCGATGGGCACGAGGTAGGCGAAGATGGTGCCGATCACGCCCACCATGGGGCGCTGCTTGGGGTCGTTCGTGATGATGTTCGGCGCCATGTTGCAGGCGATGTCCGTCGTGGCGTTGCCCACGATGTAGAGGGCGTAGACGAGGGCGAAGAGCACGGCGCCGCCTTGGGCGCTCCAGGTGTAGAGGGCAAGCACCGCCAGCGCGCTGATGAGCCAGCCCACGCACATGAACAGCCGGATCTTGCCATGGCGCGGGTTGATGCGGTCCATGACGAGGGCGATCGCCGGGTTCACGATGCCGTCGAACACGCGCGCGCCGGTGAGGATGACCCCCGCCACGCCCATGGCCACGCCGTAGTTCACGTTCGCGGCGTAGCTGATGAGCGTGATGAGCGTGTAGAACGTCATGGACATGGCGCTCGAGCACTGCGCGAGGACGATGCGGCCATACGGCGTGCGGCGGTAGACGACCCCGTCGGGGGTGTCCGGGGCGCCGGGGGTAGAAGCGGCGGAAGCGTCGGGCGCGGCGGTGCCGGCGGGTTCGTTCACGTGGTGCATGCTGACCTCCTTGCTGTCGCCTCTTAGTCTGAGCGCCCGGGCGCGCTCCAATCAACCAGCAATTTCCAACAAAGTGTTGGAAAACGGACACCGCGCGCTGCGCTCGGCGCCCTTGCCCGCGCCGTTCGCTGCGCCGTTGTGACCGTTCGTGGTATGTATCCGCATACGCCCCGTTCCGGCGGGCGTCCGGTGCTATCATGCAAGCCGCTATAAAGTTACATATGCAACTATATGAGCGGTGCATAGCAGAAACCAGGCGAAGCGAGGGCGATGCGCGATGAAGATGCCAGAGGGGGCGCGGTGCCACGCGGCGGTCGATATCGGCGCGTCGAGCGGCCGGGTGCTCGTGGGCTGGGCGGACGACGGCCGGATCCACCTTGAGGAGGTGCATCGCTTCGACAACATCCAGCGGCGCGTGAACGGCCATGACTGCTGGGACCTCGAGATGCTCTTCCAGGGCGTGCTCGACGGCCTGTCCGCTTGCGCGGCGCGCGGGCTTGTGCCCGAGAGCATCGGCATCGACACTTGGGGCTGCGACTTCGTCCTCATCGACGAGGCGGGAGCGGTCGTGGGCGATGCGGTGTCGTACCGCGACGCGCGCACCGATAACATCTTCGAGCAGGCGGACGCCGCGCTCGACCCCGCGTGGCTCTACGCGCGCACGGGCATCCAGCGCCAGCCGTTCAACACCGTCTACCAGCTCATGACCCTGCGCGCGGAGCATCCGGAGCAGCTCGAGCGGGCGACGCGCCTGCTCATGATCCCGGACTACCTCGTGTGGCGGCTCACGGACGTGCGCCTGAACGAGTATACGGACGCGAGCACCACCGGGATGCTCGACGCCCGCACGGGGGAGTGGGACGGCGCTGTGCTGCGTGCGGCGGGCATCCCCGAGCGCCTGCTCGCCACTCCCGTCATGCCCGGCACCGTGATCCGCCACCTCGCGCCCGCGGTGCGCGAGCGCACGGGCTTCGACGCTCGCGTGGTGCTGCCCGCGAGCCACGACACCGCCTCCGCCTTCCTTGCCGTGCCGGCGCAGTCCGGTCGCTCGGTCTTCCTGTCCTCGGGCACGTGGAGCCTCATGGGCGTCGAGCTGCCCGAGCCCGTCCTCACCCCGGAGAGCCGCGCGCGGAACTTCACGAACGAGGGCGGCTTCGAGCGGCGCTACCGCTACCTCAAGAACATCATGGGGCTCTGGATGATCCAGTCCGTGCGCCGCGAGCTCAACGGCGTCGCGTACGTGGAGGGTAAGGAGCCGACTGCGATCGCGGCCGCGCTCACCGGAGGCGCCGTGCACGAGCCCTACGGCTTCGGCGACCTCATCGAGCTCGCACGCCGCTCGGAGCCCTTCGAGGCGCACGTGGACGTGGACGACGCGGCCTTCCTCGCCCCGGATTCCATGATCGAGGCCATTCGCGACGCCTGCGCCGCCGCCGGCCAGCCCGTCCCCGCGACCCCGGGCGAGCTCATGCGCACCATCTACGTGAGCCTCGCGGACTCCTACGCCGCGGGCGTCGAGCAGCTGCGCGCGCTCACCGGCCGCGACTTCGAGGCCATCCACATCACGGGCGGCGGCTCGCAGGACGCCTACCTGAACCAGCTCACGGCGGACGCGTGCGGCCTGCCCGTGCTCGCCGGCCCCGTCGAGGGCACCGGCCTGGGCAACCTCATCGTCCAGATGATCGCCGCGGGCACGTTCGCCTCGGTGGACGAGGCCCGCGCCGCCATCGCCCGCTCGTTCCCCATCCAGCGTTTCGACCCTGCGCGCTGATGCGGCGCGCCCGACCAAGGAGGATCACATGCTCGTAGAGACCACAGCGCGCGTCGGCGTCTTCTCGATCGCCCTCGGCGCCTACCTTCCGCAGTTTCCGCAGCTCGTGCCCGAGTTCGAGCAGCAGTACGCCCAGTTCAAGGCCACGCTCCCCCCGACGGTCGAGCTCGTCGACGGCGGCCTGGTCACCACCAAGGAGCAGGCCATGGCCGCGGGCGACGCCTTCCGCGCCGCCGACGTGGACCTCGTGATCTTGCAGATGCTCACCTACGCGACCTCGTACAACGTGCTGCCCGCCGTCCGCGACCTCGACGTGCCCGTCGTGATCGTGAACGTCCAGAAGCGGCGTGCACCCGATTACGTCGCGACCGACATCCCCACGTGGCTCGGCGAGCTCTACGCCTGCGGCGCGGTGGGCGAGGCCGTGGCCGACCTCGAGCGCGCCGGCAAGCGCCATGCCGTCATCACGGGGGTCGTCGAGGGCGGTGACCCGGAGGTCGCGCGCGAGCTCGACGCCTGGTGCCGCGCCGCCCAGGTGCGCCGCCGCCTCCGCCGGACGAACATCGCGCAGATCGGCCGCCCCTACCCGGGCATGATGGACCTCTACATCGACGAGACGAACCTCTACAACCGCCTGGGGCTCTACACCAAGCAGTTTGACTGGGAGCAGATGTGGGCCATCGCGGACGACGTCGCCGACGGCCCGGAGGTCGACGCCAAGGCGCGCGAGATCCTCGACACCTTCGACGTCGAGGGCGGCGCGAGCATCTCCGATGAGCCCATCCGTGAGATGGCGCGCTACGTCCTCGCGTTCGAGCGGTGGGCGCGCGACGAGCAGCTCGCCCTCGTGGCCAGCCACTACAACGGCTTCGCGCAGGGCAAGGCCGGCGTGCTCGATTCCATGCTCATCCCCGCGTTCTCCATGCTCATCAAGCAGGGCGTGGCGTGCGCGGTGGAGGGCGACATGAAGGTCGCCATCGCCATGAGCATCCTGAAGACCATCGCGGGCACCGGCCAGCTCTCCGAGATGTACTCCATCGACTTCGACGAGGACATCTGCATCATCGGCCATTCCGGGTCGGGCGACGCGGACATCAGCCGCGCGCGCAAGCCCACGATGAAGATCGTGCCCGTGTTCCACGGCAAGACGGGCGGCGGCTACCTCACGCAGTTCTACCCGCCCACGGGGCCGGTGACCTACCTGGCGCTCACGCAGGACGCCGACGGCCGCTTCAAGTTCGTGGTCGCGGAGGGCGAGAACCAGGAGGGCCCCATCTTCACCTTCGGCGATACCAACATGCGCACCCGGTTCTCCATCGGCGCGCGGGAGTTCGTGAACCGTTGGAGCGAGGCCGGTCCCACGCACCACATGGCCGCGGCCATCGGGCGCCACGCCGACACCATCTGCAAGGTGGGGAAGATCCTCGACGTGCCGGTCGAGATCGTGTGCCGCTGAGCCGGCGCGCCGCCCCGCATGCATCGCACCTATAGCACCTTCGAGAAAGGATGACGCATATGAAGATGACCGACCTCCCCTTCGTGCAGGGGTTCGCACGCCTGTGCGACGACGGCTGGCATGAGGGCTGGCACGAGCGCAACGGCGGGAACCTCACCTACCGCCTGACCGATGAGGAGGCCGCCGAGGCGGCGCCATACTTCGACGCGGAGCCGCGCCCCTGGGTCAAGATGGGCGTCTGCGCGCCCTCCATGGCCGGCGCCTTCTTCATGGCCAAGGGCACGGGCTGCTACATGCGCAACATGAAGGACGACATCGAGGGCAACGCCGGCATCGTAGAGATCGGACCTGAGGGCGACACGTACCGCGTGCGCTGGGGCCTCACCATCGGCGGCAAGCCCACGAGCGAGTTCGAGAGCCACTTCATGAACCAGGCCGTTCGCTGCGCGCATGACGGCGGCGCCACGCGCGTCTGCTACCACATGCACGGCCCGGGGATCATCGAGATGAGCTTCCTCGTGCCGCTCGAGGACCGCGCCTTCACGCGCAAGCTCTGGCAGATGATGACCGAGTGCGTCGTGGTGTTCCCCGAGGGCGTGGGCGTGGTGCCGTGGATGGTGCCGGGCGGCCCTGCCATCGCGGACGCCACGAGCGAGAAGATGGAGTCCTACCGCACCGCCGTGTGGGCGCACCATGGGCTCTTCGCGACCGGCCGCGATTTCGACGAGGCGTTCGGCCTCGCGCACACGGTCGAGAAGGCGGCGCAGCTCTACGTGGCGGCGCGCGCGGCCAACGGCGGGTCGGACGACTTTTTGAACAAGATCTCCGACCAGGGGCTCCGCGACACCTGCCGCGACTTCGGCATCCAGATCAACGAGGCGTTCGCGTAAGGGCGCGGGCGCGTGCGGATAGCGAAACGGGCGGCGCCCCGACTGGCACATGGCCGGTCGGGGCGCCGCCTTCGTCGCGCTTCGGGGGCGGGCTCCTACTTCACGTGCTCCTGGAGCCAGGCGCCGCTGACCTCGAGGCTCTTGATGGGCGACTTATCTACCCAGTTCTTGTGCGTTTCGAGCACGATGGCGTCGACATCCACGGCGAGCGCCTGCTCGACGAGCTCCTCGAGCGGCATGTTGCCGCAGCCGAGCTCCATGCTGTCGGAGGTGAGGATGGGGGTCATCGACGGCCCCTCGATGCGTGTGCCGCGGTCGTTGATGTGGTAGAGCTTCATGCGGTCGCCCAGACGGCGCATGAGGCCGAGCACGTCCACACCCGCCTCGGCCGGCCAGTACGAGTCGAACTCGAAGTTCACGTACGCGGGGTCGGTCTGATCGATGAGCAGCTCGTAAGCCGTCATGCCGGGCGCGACCTTGCGAAACTCGCAGTTGTGGTTGTGGTAGAGCAGACGCATGCCCTCCTGGGCGAGGCGCTCGCCGCAGGCGTTGAGGTCGTGCGCGAGCCCCTCCACGGCGTCGCGGTCGGAATAGTCGAAGCGGTACATGCCGGTGATGACGCCCGTGGCGGTGCCGAAGCCGTGCGCCTGCTCGACGAAGCGCTCGGGATGCTCCTTGAGCGCGCCGAGGTTCGTGTGGAGGCTCACCACCTCGAGGCCGGCGTCGTGCACGAGGCGCGGCCAGCCGAGCTTGCCGCCCTTGCCCACGGGCATGCCCGCCGCGCGGGTGAGCGCGCGCACCACGAAGGGGGTGGGGGTGCACATGAAGTCGTTGAGCTCGATACCGTCGTAGCCGGCCGCGGCGATGGCGGCGAGCGCGGACGCCGCCCGCTCCTCGGTGCCGGCGACGCTTCCGATCATGATTTGCTGGACTGCGGTGCGAGCCATGGGTGTCCTCCCTCTGGAGCCGTGGGCGCGCCGCGCGGACGCGCGATCCCGCCCACGGTGCGACGGCGCGATGCCGCGCACGATACATTACATATGTAACTAATTGTACGCGTTGTACTCGGTGCGGGGGCGGGAATCTCGCACGCTTCGCCAATCTCTGCAAAACGCAAGCATTTTGCCATATTGAATAAGAAAATACCTGCGTATGCCCTAGGGAAGCATACCGTTCGGGGGATAGTTTCGACCGTTCGCGGAGCAATGGGGCATATCTGCGAACACTCGAATCCAAACGAATATCATTACACATGTAATCGTTACATTTGTAATGTAGCAGCGCGCCGCGATGGCTTCGCGGCGACGGGGATGAGAGAGGGATCCGTATGGCGCATACAAAGAGGGAAACGGCGAGCGAGGCGGACGGCGTCCAGTACCGGCATGCGAAGTGGTGGCAGATCGCGCTCACCATGATGTCGAACGGCATGTCCATGACGTTCTACTCGCTCATCACGCTCGTGAGCTACGCGGCGAACGTCAACTACGGCATCGCGATGGGCCTGGCGGGTGTGCTGCTCACCGGCTCGCGCGTGTTCGACGGCATCATCGACCCGTTCATCGCGCTCGTCATCGACCGCTACTCGGGCAAGTTCGGCAAGATCCGCTTCTTCACGGCCATCGGCTGGGTCATCCGCTCCATCGCGGCGCTCATGCTCTTCGTGTGGGCGAACGGCGGCGGCGTGGTGCTCTTTGTGGCGCTCTACCTCGTCTACATCGTGGGCAGCTCGATCTGCGACATCGCCGGCAACATGGCCTCACCGCTCATCACCACCGATCCGCGTCAGCGTCCCATCGTGGGCGTGTGGGGCACGCTCTATAGCTATATCGTGCCCATGATCCTCATGGTGGTCTCGAACGTGGTGCTCCTGCCCATGTTCGGTGGCGAGTACAACGCGCAGATGCTCTCGGCCTGCGCCCTCGTGTACGTGCCCATCTCGCTCGTGTTCATGCTCCTGTCGTTCGTCGGCGTCAAGGACATGGACAAGCAGGAGAACTTCGAGAACCTCACCGCCTCGGACGAGAAGGTGAGCCTGCGCGACATGTGGAGCCTGCTCAAGGATAACCGTCCCTTCCAGATGTACGTCCTGCACTGCGTTTCGGCCAAGCTCTCGCAGCAGACCATGAGCCAGGCCATCGTGTCCACGCTCGTGTTCGGCATCCTCATCGGCAACATCGGGCTCTCCACCATCGTGTCGGCCGTGACCTCGCTGCCCTCGATCATCTTCGCGGTGCTCGCGGGCAAGCTCGCCGGCAAGTACGGCAGCCGTACGATCGCCATCTTCTCGATGATCGTGGGCTCGGTGCTCTCCATCGTGGCCATCATCTACTGCTACTCCATCGACATGCTTTCCATCTCGCAGTCCATGGTGCCCATGGTCATCTTCTTCGGCCTGCTGTTCCTCATCAACGCCGCCAAGATGTGCATCACCACGGCCGATACCGCCATGCGCTCCGACGTGGTGGACTACGAGCTCAGCCGCTCCGGCAAGTACCTGCCCGGCGTGGTGACGGCCACCTACAACTTCATCGACCAGTTCATCAGCTCGCTCGGCACCACCATCGCGGCCGTGGGCGTGAGCCTCATCGGGTACGTGAACACCGCGCCGCAGCCCACGGATGCCCCGACGCCGGAGATCAAGGCCATGGGTCTCTTCCTCTACTTCGGCATCCCGCTTCTGGGTTGGATCATCGGCCTGGTGTCCATGAAGTTCTACACGCTCACCCGTGAGAAGATGATCGAGGTCCAGAAGGACATCAACGAGCGGAAGGCCGAGCTCGAGGCAGAGGCCTAACGGTTCGAACGGGGCGCGCCCGCTGTGGGTGCGCCCCTCCCGTCGATGGGTTGGTTGGGGACGTGTTCCTTCCAACCCCTTTTTTTGAGCGGGCTGTCCTGTGAAAAGGGGTTGGAAGGAACACGTCCCCAACCAACCCATGTTTGAGCAACCAACGAAGAAGGAGCGACATGCGTAGCATCGGGGTACTGAACAACGGCTGGACGTTCGTGAAGGATGCGACCGACGCCGCCGCGGCAGCGCTCGCCGCCCAGCGGGGCGCGGGCACGGCGGTTCAGCTTCCGCACACCTGGAACGCCGAGGACGGTGCCGACGGCGGGAACGACTACTACCGCGGCACCTGCTGGTATGTGCGCAAGCTCGCGCTGCCCGTGCTCGCGGCGGGCGAGGAGGCCTGGCTCGAGTTCGGCGGCGTCGCGATGAGCGCGCGCGTGTACGTGGACGGCGTGCCCGTCGCGGAGCACGAGGGCGGGTTCTCCACCTTCCGCGTGGACGCCACCTCCGCGATCGGGCAGGCGCGCGCCGCCGGGGCGGATGCGGTGACGATCGTCGTCTCGGTCGATAACAGCTCGAACGACCGCGTGTACCCGCAGTACGCCGACTTCACCTTCTACGGCGGCATCTACCGCGACGTGAAGCTCATCATCGTGCCCGCGACGCACATCGCGCTCGGCTACCACGGCGCGCCCGGCGTCCGCGTGACGCCCGAGGTGACGCTCGGGGGCGGGGAGGCGCCCGCCACGGCCGTGGTGACGGTCGACGCGTGGGTCGAGGGTCCCGCGACCGAGGCCACCCTCTCCATCGCGGGCGAGGCCGACGACGAGCAGCGCACCTGGAAGACGACCGTGCCCGTGGAGGCGGGCCACGCCCAGGCGGTCTTCCACATCTCCGCCGCGCGCCTGTGGGACGGCGTCGTCGACCCGTACCTCTACACCGCGACCGTGTCCCTGCCCGAGGGCGACCAGGCGTCCGTGCGCTTCGGCTGCCGCAGCTACGAGATCGATCCCGGCCGCGGCTTCATCCTGAACGGCCGGCCGTACCCGCTCCGCGGCGTCTCGCGCCACCAGGACCGCGCCGGCGCGGGCAACGCCCTCACGCCCGAGATGATGGCCGAGGACGTCGCGCTCATCCGCGAGATGGGGGCGAACACCATCCGCCTCGCGCACTACCAGCACGCCCAGGCCTTCTACGACCTCTGCGACGAGGCCGGCATCTGCGTGTGGGCGGAGATCCCCCTCATCACCATGCGCCTGCCGAACGGCGACGATAACGCGCGCTCCCAGATGCGCGAGCTCGTGCTCCAGAACTACAACCACCCGAGCATCGTGGTATGGGGCCTCTCGAACGAGATCACGGCCGCCTCGACGGTGAACGACGAGCTGCTGCAGCTGCACCGCGACCTCAACGACCTGTGCCACGAGCTCGACGCCACGCGCCCCACCACCATGGCGAACGTCTTCATGCTCGACACCGCCTCGCCCATCCTGGAGATCCCGGACGTCAACAGCTACAACCTGTACTTCGGCTGGTATGTGGGCGAGATGTCCGAGGCGGACGAGTTCTTCGACACCTACCACGCCACCTACCCGGACCGCGCCATCGGCTTCTCCGAGTACGGAGCCGACGCGAACCCGGCCTTCCATTCGGATGCGCCGCAGGCGGGCGACTACACCGAGGAGTTCCAGTGCCTCTACCACGAGCACATGCTCAAGATGATCGACGAGCGCCCGTGGCTGTGGGCGACGCACGTGTGGAACATGTTCGACTTCGCCGCCGACGGCCGCGAGGAGGGCGGGAAGGACGGCCAGAACCAGAAGGGCCTGGTCACCTTCGACCGCGCGATCAAGAAGGACGCGTTCTACCTGTACAAGGCGGCGTGGAGCGACGAGCCTTTCGTGCACGTGTGCGGCAGCCGCTACACGGACCGGCCGAGCGAGACCACCGAGGTGAAGGTCTACACCAACCAGCCTGCGGTCGAGCTCTTCGTGGACGGCGAGCGCCTGGACGGCAAGGCGGGCGGGCACGTGCTCGCGTTCGAGGTGCCGCTCGGCGCGGTGGGCTCCGAGCACGTGGTCGAGGCGCGCGCCGGCGAGCTGTGCGACCGCATCACGCTGCGTCGCGTGGCCGAGCCCAACCCGGCGTACTCGCTCGGCGCGGCGGCCCCGGTTGACAACTGGTTCGACGAGATCGTCATCGACCCGTCGTGCTACTCCATCAAGGACACGCTCGACGAGATCCGCCGCAGCCCAGAGGCGGGCGCGGTGCTCGACCGCATCATGGCCGAGGGCGCGTCGTCGCGCGGCGACGTGGCGACGAGCGTGAAGGACAACCCCGATCTGCAGCGCATGCTGGGCAAGATGACGCTCGAGTCGCTCTTCAAGCGCGGTGGCGGTACGACCGACCAGCTCAAGGGTATCAACGAGGTGCTGCAGCGCTTCAAGAAGGTGGAGGCGTGACGGGCGCGCCGGAGACGGGCATCGGCGCGCCGGCACAACGCCCCGTGCAAGCTATAGACGCGTGAGCCGGCCGGCGGCGGGGCCCTGCTGTCCCCGGGGTCCCGCCGCGCCGCGCCCGGCGATCGGCGAGAAATGGAGAGGTAAGGATGATGGGCAACGAGGAGACGGTGCAGGCGCTGCGCGCGGCCTTCATCACGACGGAGCGACCGTACCGGGAGGGCACGGTCGAGGTGTTCGAGCAGGCCATCGAGGCCGGCCTCGCGCCGGTGGTCGAGGCGGAGCTCGCCATCACGGCGCTCGGCATGTACGAGGCGGAGCTCGACGGGCGCAAGCTCGGCGAGGCGTTCCTCACGCCGGGCTTCACCTACTACCCCTACGACCTGCACTACCAGGTCTATGACGTCACCGATGCGCTCGCCGCTTGCGCCACCCTGCGCGTGTACCTGGGCCAGGGCTGGTACTGCGGGCGCTTCACCTGCGAGAACGAGACCCAGATCTGGGGCGAGCGCCCGGCCGTGTCCTGGGTGCTGCGCATCCGCTACGAAGACGGCACCGAGCGCTGCCTCACCGCGCGCGACGCGGACGTCGCCGCCGTGCCGAGCCCGTACGACTACGCCGGCCTCTACGACGGCGAGGTCTACTGGGCGCGCGGCGCCGCGGGCGAGTGGCCGGACGCGCCCGCGGTGTTCCCGCCCGTGCCCTTCGAGGGCGCGCTCCCCGAGGCTATCGAGCCGAGCACGACGTCCGTCACCCTGCACGAGACCCTCGAGCCCCAGCAGGTGACGGAGCGTGCCGACGGCACCACCATCGTCGACTTCGGTCAGAACATGGCCGGCATCGTGGAGATCGACCCCGCGCTCATCGAGGGCGCGGCGCTCACCGTGCGCCACGGCGAGCTCTTGAACCCCGACGGCAGCCTCTACACCGCGAACCTGCGCACCGCCCGCGCGACCATCGTCTACCACAAGGGCGAGGAGCGGGGCACCTGGCGGCCGCGCTTCACCTACATGGGCTTCCGCTACGTGGAGCTCTCCGGCACGCCGTGGCGGCCGGGGCTCGTCCGCGCCCGCGCCCTCTACACCGACATGGCCCGCACGGGCACGTTCAGCTGCGGCGACGAGCGCGTGAACCGCCTCTACGAGAACCAGCTCTGGACGCAGCGCTCCAACTACGTCGAGGTGCCTACCGACTGCCCCCAGCGCGACGAGCGCCAGGGCTACACGGGCGACGGCCACGCCTTCGCGCGCACCGCGGCGTACAACTACGACACGGAGGCGTTCCTGGAGAAGTTCCTGAAGGACGTCCGCATGAGCCAGCGCGACAACTCCGAGGGCTACGTGGCGGCGAGCGTGCCGGCCACCGGCCCTGCCGGCGTGGGCTTCGTCGGCATGCAGGAGTGGGCGAGCGCCGACACCATCATGCCCGAGCTCATCTACGACCAGTTCGGTGACCGCACAGCCTTCGAGGCGCAGTACGACAGCATGCGCGCCATGGTGGACTGCAAGCTCAAGCACGCGGGCGACGCCGGCCTGTGGTTCGGCGTGAACCTGGGCGACTGGCTCGCCCCCGGCCACGACATCGCGTGGGCGGCGCAGCACAACGCGCCCGTGTCGTGCGCCTTCATGGTGAACGACCTGCGCATCATGGTGCGCGCGGCCGAGCTTTTAGGCCACGATGAGGACGCGGCAACCTACCGCGGCCACCTGGAGCGGGCGCACGGCGCCTACCGCGCGGCGTTTCTGGACGAGGACGGCCGCCTGAAGGACTTCTACCAGGGCGCGGCCGTGATGGCGCTCGTGCTCGTGCTCGACCGCGAGCGCGACCAGGGCGCCTGGCAGGCCGTGTTCGCGCAGCTCGTGGACGACGTGCGCGCGAACGGCATGCACACGGGCTTCTACGCCACAGCGCACCTGCTGCCCGTGCTCGTGGAGGGCGGCGAGGAGCGCCTGGCCTTCGACGTGCTCTTCTCCACGGACTGCCCGGGCTGGCTCTACCAGGTCGAGCGCGGCGCCACGACCATCTGGGAGCGCTGGGACGCCATCCGTCCGGACGGCACGGTGAACGAGGAGCGCACGAGCGACCAGTCGAGCGAGAACATGGTCTCGTTCAACCACTACGCCTTCGGCAGCGTGGGCGAGTTCCTGTACCGCTACGTGCTGGGCATCCGCCCGCTCGAGCCCGGCTTCACCTCCGTGCTCATCGAGCCGCACGTGGACGCGCGCCTGGGGCACGCCGAGGGTATATACCGTTCGCGCGTGGGCGAGATCCGCGTGGCGTGGGAGCTCGCGGCGGACGGCGCGCTCTCCGTCGAGGTCGAGGTGCCCGCACCCGCCGTCGTGCGCCTGCCGGACGGCACGGAGCACGAGGCCGACCCCGGCTCCCACCGTTACACCGTCCGCCTGTGACGCGTGCCTGCCATCGGAGCCCGCGCTTCCGTCGAAGAGGAGGAACCCATGGACATCAAGGAGATCATGGAGCAGATGACGCTCGAGGAGAAGGCCGAGGTGTGCTCGGGCGGCGATTTCTGGCACACGCGCGCCTTCGAGCGCCTGGGCGTGCCCGCCGTCATGATGACCGACGGCCCGAGCGGCCTGCGCAAGCAGGGCGAGGGCGGCGACCACCTGGGCATGCTGGAGAGCGTGCCGGCGGTGTGCTTCCCGTCCTCGGCGGCCGTCGCCTCGAGCTTCGACACCGCGCTCGCCGGCGAGCTCGGCGCGGAGCTGGGGGAGGAGTGCCAGGCGGAGGACGTGGCGCTGCTGCTGGGCCCCGGCCTCAACATCAAGCGGAGCCCCCTGTGCGGCCGTAACTTCGAGTACTACAGCGAGGACCCGGTGCTCGCCGGCGAGATGGGCGCCGCGCTCGTTCGCGGCGTGCAAAGCCGCGGCGTGGGCAGCTGCATCAAGCACTTCGCCTGCAACAACCAGGAGACCGGGCGCATGGTGAGCGATAGCGCGGTGGACGAGCGCACCCTGCACGAGGTCTACCTCGCACCCTTCGAGACGGTGGTGAAGCGGGCGCGCCCCTGGGCGGTCATGTGCGCCTACAACAAGGTGAACGGCACCTACTGCGCCGAGAACCGCCTGCTGCTCACGGAGATCCTCCGCGACGACTGGGGCTTCGACGGCATGGTGGTGACGGACTGGGGTGCGGTGAAGGACCGCGCGCTCGGCATCCGCGCAGGCCTCGACCTCGAGATGCCCGGCGGCACCGACCGCGGCACGAAGCAGATCCTCGCCGCCCTCGAGGACGGCAGCCTCACGGAGGATGAGCTCGACCTCGCGGTGGAGAACGTGCTCTCGTTCGTGGAGAAGGCCCAGGCGGGTTCGCGCGCGGTCGCACCCGACCTCGAGCGCGGGTACCGCCTCGCCGTGCAGGCGGCGGAGCGCTCGGCGGTGCTGCTCAAGAACGAGGGCGGCGCCCTGCCGCTCGCGGAGGGCGCGCCGGTGGCGTTCATCGGCGACTTCGCGCACGACCCGCGCTACCAGGGCGGCGGCAGCAGCCATGTGAACAGCGCGAAGCGCTCGAACCCGCTCGAGGCGGCGCCCGCGGGCGTCGTGTTCGCCCAGGGGTACCGCGAGGCGGACGAGGAGCCCGACCGCGCCCTCATCGACGAGGCGGTCGCGGTGGCGCGCGCGGCCGATGCCGCGGTCGTCTTCGCCGGCCTGCCCGAGCGCTACGAGAGCGAGGGCTTCGACCGCACCACGCTCGACATGCCCGCCGCCCAGAACGCGCTCATCGCCGCCGTGGCGGCCGCGCAGCCCCGCACCGTCGTGGTGCTCCTGAACGGCGCCCCCGTCACGATGCCCTGGGCGGATGACGTCGCGGCGATCCTCGAGATGTACCTGCCGGGCGACGGCGCGGCCGATGCCGCGGTGAGCCTGCTCTACGGCCGTGCGAACCCGTCGGGCAAGCTCGCCGAGACCTTCCCCATGAAGCTCTCGGACAACCCGTCGTACCTCAACTTCCCCGGCGAGGACGACTGCACGGAGTACCGCGAGGGCGTGTTCGTGGGCTACCGCTACTACGACGCCAAGGAGCTGCCCGTGCGCTACCCGTTCGGCCACGGCCTCTCCTACACGACCTTCGCCTACAGCGACCTCGCGCTCGACGCGGACGCCTTCACCGAGGGCGGGGAGCTCACCTGCGCGCTCACCGTCACCAACACGGGCACGTGCGCGGGCGAGGAGGTCGTCCAGCTCTACGTGGCCCCGCCCGCCGGCATGCGCCGCCGCCCCGTGCGCGAGCTCAAGCGCTTCGCGAAGGTCGCGCTCGAGCCGGGCGAGAGCACGCGCGTCGCGTTCACGCTCGATGCCCGCGCGCTCTCGTACTACGAGCCGCTCCTGCACGCGTTCTTCGCGGAGAGCGGTGCGTACGGCATCGAGGTCGGCGCGTCGAGCCGCGACATCCGCCTGAGGGCAACCGTGGCCTTCACGGCGACGCGCAGCCTGCCGCGCGCGTTCTCGGCGCACTCGACGCTCGCCGACATCATGGCCACGCCCGCCGGCGCGCAGGTGTTCGGCCCCGTGCTCGAGCGCATGGTGGCGGGCGCGCTCGGGGCCGCGGGCAGCGATGACGTCGAGGGCACGCGGGCGATGCTCGCGGGCATCCAGCTCTCGTCGCTCGTGGGCTTCGGCATGATCGGCGAGGAGCAGCTCGACGGCCTGATCGCGCAGCTGAACGCGGCGCAGGCCGCGGCGCAGACGGAATAACCGACGCCCGGGCGGGCAGGGTGCCCGTCCCGGAAGACGGCGCGGCCCCGGGCCGCACATAAAGGAGGAACCATGCTACCCAAGGATTTCATACTCGGCGCGGCCTCGGCCGCCTACCAGGTCGAGGGCAACAACGTGCACAGCGACCTGTGGCTCATGGAGCAGATGCCGCACACCACGTTCTCGGAGCCGTCGCTCGACGCTTGCGACCACTACCACCGCTACGAGGAGGACATTCGTCTCGCCGCGGCGGCGGGGCTCAACGCCTACCGCTTCTCCATCGAATGGGGCCGCATCGAGCCCGAGGAGGGCGTCTTCGACGAGGCGGAGGTCGAGCACTACCGCGACGTCATCCGCTGCTGCCGCGCCAACGGCGTGGAGCCCGTCGTGACGCTCCACCACTTCAGCAGCCCCATCTGGCTCATCCGCAAGGGCGGCTGGGACGCCGAGACCACCCCGGCCGATTTCGAGCGCTACGTGCGCCACGTCATGGAGCGCCTGGGCGGCGAGCTCTCGTTCGTGTGCACCATCAACGAGGCCAACATGGGCCTGCAGATCGCCCGCATCGCCGAGCGCTACGCCCAGCAGGCGCGTGAGGCGGCCGCCGCGATGGCAGCCGCGTCCCAGACCGCGGAGGCGGGCGGCGCGGTGGACGAGTCGCAGGTGCAGATGGGCCTCAACCTCAAGAAGATGATGGAGAACCAGCAGCTCCAGAAGGCGGAGAACAAGGAGGCGTTCGGCACCGAGGACCCGCAGACCTTCCAGAGCCCGCGCTCGCGCCACAGCGACGAGGTGGTGTGCGAGGCGCACCGCCGCGCCCGCGCGGCCATCCGCGAGCTCTGCCCGCACGTGAAGGTGGGCCTTACCCTCAGCCTGCACGACCTGCAGCCCGTGCCCGGCGGCGAGGCGCTCGCGGCCGAGGAGTGGGCGGACGAGTTCACCCACTACCTGCCCGTGATCGAGGGCGACGACTTCCTGGGCGTGCAGAACTACACGCGCACGCGCGTGGGCGCCGAGGGCGACCTGCCCGTGCCCGAGGGCGCCGAGGTCACGCAGATGGGCTACGAGTTTTACCCGCAGGCGCTCGAGCACGTGCTCCGCGCCGTGGCGAAGGAGTGGACGGGCGACATCATCGTGACGGAGAACGGCATCGGCACGGACGACGACGCGCGCCGCGTGGCCTTCATCGACGAGGCGCTCGCTGGCGTGGAGCGCTGTCTGGGCGACGACATCCCCGTGAAGGGCTACTTCTACTGGTCGCTCATGGATAACTTCGAGTGGCAGAAGGGCTACTCCATGCGCTTCGGCCTCATCGCGTTCGACCGCGCCACGCAGGAGCGCTCGCCCAAGCCGAGCCTCGCGCACCTGGGCGCCTATGTAAAAAAACCCCTGGGGTAATTTTACGTGTTGCACGAAGGGAAGACCGTATGACAAGGACGTTTTGCAACCCGCTCGACCTGCCGTATCGCTACCAGGACAAGATCGCCCCGGGCAAGCAGGCCGAATGGCGCTTCCGCGAGGCGGCGGACCCCACGGTGATCGCGTGGGAGGGCTACTACCTGCTCTTCGCCTCCATGAGCGGCGGCTTCTGGTACTCGACCGACCTCATCACCTGGGAGTTCAAGGCTACGCCCGAGCTTCCCATCGAGGACTACGCGCCGGATGTGCGCCTCATCGACGGCACGGTGGTGTTCTGCGCGAGCAAGCGCGGGCAGCTCTGCACCTTCTTCGCGAGCACCGACCCCGTGCACATGCCCTTCGAGCCCGTGGCCACGACCATGGAGTTCTGGGACCCCGACCTCTTCCAGGACGATGACGGCCGCATCTACCTCTACTGGGGCTGCACGAGCACCGAGCCCGTGTGGGGCATCGAGCTCGAGCGCGGCACCTTCGCACCCATCGGCGAGAAGGTCGCCGTGGTGCCCGAGTGCGAGGCGGAGCACGGCTGGGAGCGCAAGGGCGAGAACAACCACCTCGAGGAGCCCAAGACCGAGATGGAGCGCATGATCCGCGCGCGCACCGGCACGAAGCCCTTCATCGAGGGCGCCTACATGACCAAGCACGACGGCCGCTACTACCTGCAGTACGCCGCGCCCGGCACCGAGAACAATGTGTACGCCGACGGCGTGTACGTGGGCGAGAGCCCGCTCGGCCCCTTCACCTACCAGGCGTGGAACCCCTTCTCGTCGAACCCGGGCGGCTTCATGCAGGGCGCGGGCCACGGCAGCACCTTCCAGGACGCGCACGGCAACTGGTGGCACGCCTCGACGATGCGCATCTCGGTGAACGAGAAGTTCGAGCGCCGCGTGGGCCTCTTCCCGTGCTACTTCGACGCCGACGGCACCATGCACTGCGACCAGCGCCTCGCCTGCTACCCGCAGGTGGTGCCCGAGGGCGCGCGCGCCTACGACGAGGCGGCCGAGCCCGCGTGGATGCTGCTCTCAAAGGGCGCAGGCGTCGCGGCGAGCGCGTCGAGCGCCGAGGAGGGCCACGAGCCGGGCCTCGCTGCGGACGAGGACTGCCGCACCTGGTGGGCGGCCGCGGCCGGCGACGCCGACCCGTGGGTCATGCTCGACATGGGCGCGGCGCGCGAGGTCCATGCGATCCAGGTGAACCTCGCCGACCATGCGATCCCGGCTTCCGACACGCCGGAGGAGGAGTTCGTCGATTCGGGCGCCTTCTTCAAGCGCATCATCACGGTCGAGGACCAGCCCGCACGCTACCTGCTCGAGGTCTCGGCCGACGGCGCGGCGTGGGAGCCCGTGCTCGACCTGCGTGACGGCGCCGCCGACCGCCCGCACGCCTACGTGGAGCTCGATGCGCCGGTGAGCGCGCGCTATGTGCGCGTCTCGCACCTCACGGCCCCGCTCGGTGGCCGCGCGGCGGTGAGCGGGATCCGCGTGTTCGGCCGCGCCGCGGGCATCGAGCACCCGGCCGCCGTCGAGTCCGTGCGCGCCGCGCGCACCGAGGGCGGGCTCTCGGCCGACCTCGTGTGGGAGCCGGTGCCCGGCGCCCAGGGGTACATCGTCCGCTACGGCCTCTCCCCGCAGGCGCTCTACGGTAGCTGGGAGCTCACGGACGGCTCGCTCGGCATGCACACCCTCACCACGCTGAACGCCGGGGAGGGCTACAGCGTGCGCATCGATAGCTTCAACGAGGCGGGCGTGACGCCCGGCGTGCCCGTGAGCTGCTAGCGCCGCTCGGCCGGCTGGGCGTCTTGCTGCGCCTCCGCGGAGACCTTGCCCATGACCGACCACATGATGTTCGACACATCGTGGTAGGAAGCATCGAACGTGCCGCCCACGTGCAGGGCGGCCCTGATGACGGCCTGCGCCATCTCGTGCGCGGGCCGTTTCATCCCGTCGAGGATCCACGTGAAGATGATCGAGAACGTGCCGCCCCAGGAGTAGGTAATCACGTCGAAGGTGTCCTGCGTCGGCGCGATGGATCGCTCGGAGCGGATGACCTGCTCCTGCGTGGGCAAGCTGTTCAAGACCCACAGGTACCCGAAGAACGGCGACAGCAGGTCGCGCTCGCGGAGCAGGTCGAAGAGCCGCCGGTGCTCGAGGAACTTCTCGAACACATGCTCCACGATGCTGACGCCGCTGTTGCCCTTGCCCATGAGGGGCGCGATGGCGCGGTATGTGCTTTGGTAGACCTGCTGCGCGAAGAGCCCGAGCACGTCCTCGATGGCGTCGAAGTGCCGGTAGAACGTGGGGCGCGACACCCCCGCCCGCTCGCAGAGCTCCTTGATGGTGACCTCGCTCATGGGATGCTCCTCGAGCATGCCGAGCAAGGCGTCGCCGATGGCCACCTGCGCGGCTTCGTTTCGCTTCGATTGATAGACGCGGTATGCCATGGCGGTCTCCCGATACGCTCAGATTCCATATGTAATTGTAAGTATACCGCGTCATTCCATATGAGCCCCGCGCGTCCGTCCCTTTTGCACGCGGGCACGCTAAACTAGAGGGCAGTAGAGTGTGCCGGCTCGCCCGGCACGGGTTCCGAGGAAGGAAAGCTCATGTTCGAATCATTCTATGAGAAGCTCGAGCAGCTGGGCATCGTGCCGGTCGTCGTGCTCGACAAGGTCGAGGACGCCGCGCCCCTCGCGCATGCCCTCATGTCCGCAGGCATGGAGTCCGCCGAGGTCACGTTCCGCACCGCGTGCGCGGCCGATGTCATCCGCGCCATGAAGGCCGCCGAGCCCAAGATGTGCGTGGGCGCGGGCACCGTGCTCACCATGGAGCAGCTCGCCGAGGCCATCGATGCCGGCGCCGAGTTCATCGTGAGCCCCGGCTTCGACGAGGAGATCGTGGCGGAGTGCATCGACAAGGACGTGCCGGTGCTGCCCGCCTGCGTCACTCCGAGCGAGATCATCCGCGCGCTCAAGTTCGACCTGCACGTGACGAAGTTCTTCCCGGCCGCGCAGTACGGCGGCCTCGACACCATCAAGGCGCTCGCCGCGCCGTTCGTGGGGCACCGCTTCATGCCCACCGGCGGCGTGAGCACCAAGAACGTCGAGGAGTACCTCTCTTGCCCGTCGGTCATCGCGTGCGGCGGCACCTGGATGGTGAAGCCCGCGCTCTTCGCGGACGGCGACTTCTCCGAGGTCACGAACGAGGCCGCGGCGGCCATGGCCATCGTGCGCCACGTGCGCCGCTAGCGCCGCGCGCCGTCCCCGTCTGGATACACATCGCTTAAGGAGAAACGTAAATGAGCAAGGTTCTCGTCTTCGGCCATCAGAATCCCGATAACGACGCCATCATGTCGTCCGTCGTGCTCTCGCAGCTGCTGAACCAGGTCGGGTTCGGCGGCAACGAGTACGAGGCGTGCGCGTTGGGCCCGCTCCCGGCGGAGTCCGCGAAGCTCCTCGCCGAGGCCGGCGTCCCCGAGCCGCGCCAGCTCGACGCCATCGAGCCCGCTGCGGAGGGTGAGGACGCGCAGCTCGTTGTGCTCACCGACCACAACGAGCCCGGCCAGTCCGTCGTCGGCCTCGAGAACGCCACGATCTATGGCGTGGTGGACCACCACCGCTTCGGCAACTTCACCACGGCCGCGCCGCTCCACATCGTCGCGCTGCCCTGGGGCTCCAGCTGCACCATCGTGGCGAAGCTCTTCGAGGTGCTCGGCCAGCAGCCCACGGACACCCAGGCGAAGCTGTTGCTCTCGGCCATGATGACCGACACGCTCATGCTCAAGAGCCCCACCGCCACCGATGTGGACGCCGCCGTGGCCGCGAAGCTCGGCGAGCAGCTCGGCGTCGACCCGGTGAAGTTCGGCATGGAGGTCTTCCTCAGCCGCCCGTCCGGTTCGTTCACGCCCGAGCAGATGGTGGGCAACGACATCAAGCTCTTCGAGGTGGGCGGCACGCAGCTGCTCATCGGCCAGTACGAGACGGTCGACAAGACCCGCGCGCTCGGCATGATCCCCGAGATCCGCGAGGCCATGCGCGCCTACCAGGCCGGCAAGGGCGCCGACGGCATCGTGCTGTGCATCACCGACATCATGGAGGAGGGCAGCCAGGTGCTGCTCGAGGGCGACACCGCTGCCGCCCAGAAGGGCCTCGGCATCGAGGACGTGGCCGAGGGCGTGTGGATGCCCGGCGTGCTCTCCCGCAAGAAGCAGGTCGCCGCACCGATCCTCGCCGCCGCCGAGTGAGTCATTGGGGACGTGAGTCATTGGGGACGGGTTCAATTGACTCACTGATAAAAAGGTGTCAGTCACCTTTTTATCACCGGGCGCTGCCCGGGGTCGGCCGCATCTGTGGATTCCCTCTGGATGCGGGCGCCGGAGCCCGTTGAATCGCCACGGCAGTGGTAACAATAAGAGCAAGGTGGGGCGTCTGGGCAAGGCGCCCCTTTTTGTTGCGAAGGTTTGCAAGCGGGGAGCGGCGGGTCGTCGCGTCCCGGCACGACGGAAGGAGCGCGCACGCGCATGGCTCAGAAGCGGACGACAACCGAAGGACGCGCGGCTGCGGGGGCGGTCGAGCGCAAGGTCCTTGTGCGCAAGCCGGGTCGTGCCGCCTCCGCATCGGAGCCGGGGAGGGAGCGCCTGATGAGCCCCCTGCAGCGCAGCCGCCTGGAGCGCCGCGGCACCCTCGAGGCCATCACGGGCAACGGCGTCATCTCCGCGTGCGTCATGATCCTCGCGGCGGTGGCCGCGGTCATCTGCGCGAACACGGACCTCTACTACCCGCTCCACGAGTGGTTCGCCCAGCCGGTGACCATCGCCATCGGCGGCTGGGAGTTCTCGCTCACCTTCGAGCTCTTCGTGAACGACTTCCTCATGGCGATCTTCTTCCTGCTCGTGGGCATCGAGCTGAAGTACGAGATGACGGTGGGCGAGCTGCGCCAGCCGCGCCAGGCGCTTTTGCCCATGCTCGCCGCGGTGGGCGGCGTGGTGCTGCCGGCGGCCATCTACGTCGTGGTGAACCGCGGCGGCGCGGTGTACGGCTGGGCCATCCCCATGGCGACGGACATCGCGTTCGCGCTCGGCGTGCTCTCGCTTTTGGGCAGCCGCGTGCCGCCTGCGCTCAAGGTGTTCTTCTCGACGCTCGCCATCGCGGACGACCTGCTCGCCATCGCGGCCATCGCGCTCTTCTACGGGCACGCCCCGCAGCTGGGCTGGCTCGCGGCGGCGGCGCTCGTCACGGCGGGGCTCGTGTTCCTCAACCGGCGGCGGTTCTTCGGCGTGGCGCCCTACCTCACGCTCGGCCTCGTGCTGTGGTTCTGCCTCTTCCAGAGCGGCGTGCACGCCACGCTCGCCGGCGTGATCCTCGCGTTCACCATCCCCGCGCGCTCGGACATCAACGCGCGCGCCCTCGTGTCCTGGGTGGAGTCGAAGCTCCCCGACCTCGATGAGCGCTTCGACGCCGAGGCGCACATCCTGGGCCAGCACGACTTCACGCACGCCGTCACGCGCGTCGAGCGCGTCATGCACCGCGTGACGCCCCCGCTCCAGCGCCTGGAGCACCGCATCGCGGCGCCGGTGAACTTCATCATCCTGCCGCTTTTCGCCTTCGTGAACGCGCAGGTGCGCCTTGTGGGCGTGGACATGCTCGCGCTCGCGGTGGACCCGGTGGCCGTGGGCGTGTACCTCGGCATGCTTTTGGGCAAGACGTTCGGCATCCTCGGCGTGACGTACCTCATGGTGCGCGCCGGCCTGGCGGAGCTCCCGAAGGGCGTGGGCTGGCGGCACATCGCCGGCATCGGCATCCTGGGCGGCATCGGCTTTACCATGTCGATCCTCATCGCGGGGCTCGCGTTCACGGAGATTCCGGCCGAGCTCCTCGCCGCGAAGACGGCGATCCTTGCCGGTTCGGTCTCGGCGGCGGTCATCGGCCTCGCGTTCATGACCTTCGCCTGCCGCGGCGACGGGCCGCGCGAGGAGGCCGAGGCCGCGGCGCCCGGCGATGCGCAGGCACCCGGCAATGCGCAGGCGCCCGACGCCCCGGCGGTTCAGGCAGGCGCCGAGTAATCAGCCGATCAACCGCATCAACAGCGCATGGGAGACGGGAGCCGCGGCCCCCGTTTTCATCCCGGGCTATCCCAAGCGCGTCAGGCGGTCGCGCAGCGCCTCGACCTGGCCGATCGCGCCGTCGACCTGGCGCTTCGCCTCCCCGATCTGCGCCTGCACGTACATGTCGAGAAACGCGTTGTCGAAGAACATGTCCGCGAAGGAGAGAAAGCCGCTCGTGTCGATGTCGAACGCGTCCGCGTGCTCCACGTCGCGCACCTCGCGCGCGAGCGCGCGGAGCGCCTCGCGGGATGCCTCGAGCTCCGCTTGCGCCTCGCTCATCTTGCTGCGCTTGATGTAGGACGTGAGCATCCCGCCGGCGAAGATGTCGAAGAGCCCCCAGTTGCCCGCCGACCCCAGAAGGTCGCGCGCCCGGTACAGGTGGTCGAGGGCGGCCTCGGCGGCCTGGATGGCCTCGTTGCGCTCGGTGAGGAAATCTGCCATGACGTGCTCCTTCTCGCGGTGAGCCGACGGTTGGGCGGACGGGGCGCTCGCTTCGAGCGGGCGGCCGCGCGCCTATTCGACCGTCCCGTACATGCTGCCCCAGCCGTGCGCGGCGAGGGCGGAGTTCAGCTGGTCGCAGAGGCGCTGGCGCTCGTAGGCGCCGGGCGGCAGGAGGTTCACGATCTCGAGCAGGTCGGGGTCGAGGTCGAGCACCTCGGCCTGCATGATGAGGTCGAGCCGGTCGATGACCTGCCGGGTCGCGAAGAGCCCGTCGACGAGGCTTTGCAGCTCGCCGAAGGCCTCGGCTTGAAACGACGTCTGATCCATGGCGGCCTCCTTGCATGTAAAAGCCCCATGTAAAATAACCCCAGGGGTATTTTTACATTTTCGGGTGCGGTCGGCCTGTAAGATACCCGTGGGGCAATGTAAAAATACCCCTGGGGTAATTTTACATGGCTCGGATCGCCCGCACCCCATGCTATTACTATGTTACGCGTTTCGCAGCGCCGCGCGCCGGCCCGCCGAGTCGGTATACTGTCCCAGAACACCATCACCGTGCGCGGCGGCTTTCCCGCGCGGCAGGAGGCATGCATGCAGACGATGTACCAGCAGATGGAGACCGAGGAGCTCAAGGCAGCTATCGAGCAGCTCGAGCGCGAGGTGGAGGAGACGCGGGCCAAAGGGCTCAAGCTCGACATGGCGCGCGGCAAGCCGAGCCCCGAGCAGGTGGGCATCTCACGCCCCATGCTCGACATCCTGAACAGCGACTCGGACCTCACCGACGAGGGCGTCGACTGCTCCAACTACGGTTGCTTCGAGGGCATCCCCTCGGCGCGCCGCCTGGCGGGCGAGTTCATCGGCGTGCCGCCCGAGCAGACCATCGTGCTCGGCTCCTCGAGCCTGAACATCATGCAGTCGATCCTCATCCACTACTGGGAGAAGGGCGTGCCCGGCTACACGCCGTGGAGCAAGCTCGACCATGCGAAGTTCCTGTGCCCCGCCCCCGGCTACGACCGCCACTTCGGCATCACGGCGGACCTGGGCATCGAGAACATCCCCGTGCCCATGACCGAGACCGGCCCGGACATGGACGTGGTCGAGCGCCTGGTGGCCGAGGACGATTCCATCAAGGGCATGTTCTGCGTGCCGAAGTACTCGAACCCCACGGGCGTCACGTATTCCGACGAGACGGTCCGCCGCCTCGCGACCATGCAGGCCGCGCCCGACTTCCGCATCGTGTGGGACAACGCCTACGCCGTGCACGACCTCACGGACGAGGGCGACGTGCTCGCGAACATCTTCGACATCGCGCGCGAGGCGGGCAACGAGGATCGTATCCTGGGCGTCGCCTCGACCTCCAAGATCACCTTCCCCGGCGCCGGCATCGCGTTCTTCGGCTCGAGCCCGTCGAACGTGGCCGAGGTCGCGAGCACGCTCAAGGTGGGCCTCATCAGCGCGAACAAGCTCAACCAGCTCATGCACACGCGCTTCCTGCCCGACCTCGACGCCGTCCGCGCCCACATGCGCAAGCACGCCGAGTTCCTGCGCCCGCGCTTCGCGGCGGTGGAGCGCAAGCTCACCGAGGGGCTCGAGGGTACGGGCTGCGCCACGTGGACGCATCCCAACGGCGGCTACTTCGTGAGCTTCGACGGCCCCGAGGGTTCGGCAAAGCGCATCGCCGCGCTCTGCGCGGAGCTGGGCGTGAAGCTCACGCCGGCGGGCGCCACCTGGCCGTACGGCAAGGACCCGCACGACACGAACATCCGCATCGCCCCGACCTACCCGAGCGTGGAGGAGCTCGAGGCGGCGCTCGACGTGCTCGTCCTCGCGACGAAGCTCGTCTCCGCCCAGCTCGCCCTCGAGGAGCGCTAGCGCGGGCGGTACCGCCCCTCCCTCCTCGGCTAGAGCGGCCCTGCCGCATGCGATTCCGGCTAACCCCGAGCTAGATTGGAACCATCATGGAACTTGCGATCACCACCTCCGCCTCGCCCGAGCGCTACGTCATCGGCGTGGACGGCGAGGTCGACATCTCGAACGCCTCGAAGCTGCGCGACGCTATCGACCTGGCGCTCGAGCAGCCGACCGAGGAGGTCTGCCTCGACTTCGAGCACGTGGCCTACATCGACTCGACGGGCATCGGCGTGCTCGTGGGCGCGGCGCACCATGCGGAGGAGCATGGCAAGCGCTTCGCCGTCGTGAACGCGCAGCCGGGCGTGATGCGCGTGGCGCAGCTGCTCGGCGTCGATGCGGAGATCGGCATCACGGCCGCCTAACGTCCATGGGGCGTGGGCGGGCTTGCGTTCACGCTCTGTAAAGGCATCGTCAGCCTTCTTCCCCGCGCCCGCGGAGGCGGTATACTTTTGCGGTTATCGCATGGTGCCGCCCGTCGCCGCTGCGGCTTCGGCGCGCGTCCATAGTTTCGGGAGGTTTTCGTGTTCGGAATCGGACAAACCGAGTTCATCATCATCATCGTGTTCGCGTTCCTGCTGTTCGGGCCGGATAAGCTGCCCCAGGCGGGCAAGACGATCGGCCGTGCCATCCGTCAGTTCCGCGAGACGCAGCAGAAGGTGACCTCGGTCGTGCAGACCGAGGTGATCGACCCCATGGCCGCCGCGGCGAGCGCCTCCACGCCCTCGAAGCAGGCCGCGGTCGACGAGGATGCGGATGCCGATGCGCCCGCCGACGCCGCCGCGAAGGCCCCGGAGGCGCGCAAGGAGACCTTCGCCGAGCGCCGCGCGCGCCTGGCGGCCGAGAAGGCCGAGCGCGAGGCGGCTGCGGGAGCCGCAGATGGGGCTGCCG
>NZ_CAPF01000048.1:0-5962 GCF_000321165.1 Enorma timonensis | reverse complement strand
CAATTTGAACCCGTCCCCAATGACTCATTCATCCTCGTGTTCGGCATGGGCGTGATCGGCCTGCCCATGGGCTTCGAGTATTCCGTCTCGGCGGTGGGCGCGCTCGCCATGCAGGGCGCCATCAACTCCTTCGGCACCGTGACCGTGACCGCGCAGACCACGGGCGAGAAGATCCGCCAGCTCTTCACCCTGCCCATGGAGAGCGTGGGCATGGCGGTGGCCTCCTACGCGGGGCAGAACTACGGCGCGCGGCGATTCGACCGCATCCGCGCGGGCATCAGGAGCGCCCCCGGCATCCAGCTCGCGTACTGCGCCGTCAGGGTTGCCCAGATGCTGCGGCGCGATGCGAGGGCCTGACGGCGGACGGGGACGGCAAGCGTCGAAAAACCCCTGGGGTAATTTGACATTGTCAAAGCCCCAGGGGTTATCTCACATGGTACAGGGTGCGGTTACGCCTTGTACCCGAAGTCCGGGATCTCGTGCCAGCGCTGGCGGAACCAGTGCGCGGCGAGCTTGGGCTTGCGGTCGCGCGTGAAGAGGCCCTTCTTGTTGCCCTCGACGCGCAGCAGGCTCTGCGAGGTGGCAAAATCGGCGAAGTTCCACACCTGCTCGCCCACGACGCAGTCGAACTTGTCGAACACGTCGCAGTTCATCTTGTAGTAATCGACCTGGTACTCCTCGGTGTACATGACGGGCGTGGTGTTGTGGAGCCCCGCCACGGTGTCCGCGCCGAACTCGGTGAACACCACGGGCTTGCCCACCACGTTCTGCCAGTACTCAAGCTCGCGCTCGAGGATCATCGGCGCCTTGTCGAAGTCCTCGCCGCCGCACACGTACCAGCCAGCGTAGCGGTTCAGGCAGATGACGTCGGAGAGCTGGGCGCTCACGTCCTTGGTGGGGTCGGGCATCATGACGCTCACGAGCGTGCACGGGCGTTTCTGCGGGTCGAGCTCGCGCGCTAGGTCGTAGAGCGGCTTGAAGTAGTCGTAGGCGCCCTCGCCGGCGGAATCCGGCTCGTTGGCGATGGACCACATGACCACGCAGGCGTGGTTCTTATCGCGCGCGATGAGGTCGCGGATGACGTCCTTGTGGTGCTCCTGCGTCTGCACGCCGTTCACGGGGTCGAAGGTGCGCACGCCCTGGCCCTGCGCGTTCGCGCCGCCGCCGAAGCCCAGGTTCACGCCCACGGCCGTGGTCTCATCGATGACGACGATGCCCTCGGCGTCGCACAGGCGCATCATCTCCTCGCTGTAGGGGTAGTGGCTCGTGCGGAAGCTGTTCGCGCCCTGCCACTTCATGAGCGAGATGTCCTTCACGTTCATGGGCATGTTCTCGCCGCGGCCGGCCGGGAAGGTGTCCTCGTGCTTGCCGTAGCCCTTGAAGTAGAACGGCCTGCCGTTGATGAGGAACTGCTTGCCGCGCACCTCGACGGTGCGCACGCCGTAGGGCAGCTCGTAGACGTCCTCGCCGTAGGTGACCTTCACGTTGTAGAGGTAGGCGGCGCCGGGGTTCCACAGGTGCACGCCCTCGATGGTGAGCGCGCCCTCGCAGCCCTCGGCCTCGGCGACCTTCTCGCCCTCGCGGTCGAAGACCTCGACGGTGCAGGCGCCCTCGCCCACGGCGGTCACCTTGTAGGAGATGGTCGCGACGTCGCCGTCCACGGCGGGCACGAGGTCGATGTCCTCGATATGCGCCTCGGGCGTGGTGTAGATGTAGCAGGGGCGCAGGATGCCCGCGTAGTTGAAGAAGTCGAAGTTCGGGTTGTTGCGCGGCTTGGACTCGCCGGTGTCGCCCATCATGCCGCCCATGAGGCCGCCCATCATGCTCGACTTGCCGCCCACGGGCAGCGTCGTGTAGTCGATGATGTTCGACACGGCCACGGTGAGCAGGTTGTCACCGGGCTTGAGGAACTCGTTGATCTGCACCTCGAAGGGCAGGAAGCCGCCCTCGTGCGTGCAGATGAGCTCGCCGTTGAGGTACACGCGCGCATGGTGCGTGACGCTCGAGAAGCGCAGCATCACCCGCTGCCCCATGGCGAAGGCGGGGACGGCGATCTTGCGCTGGTAGAAGACCCAGCCGTAGTGGTCGCGGTACTCGACGCCCTCCTTGAGGTCGTTGTAGGCGGCGGGCACGGCCATGGTGGTGGCGTCCTCGAGCGGCTTCGCGTACCACTTCTGGTCGAGGCCGGTGCCGTCATCGAGCTTGAAATCCCAGACGCCGCTGAGGTTCTCGACGAAGCGCGAGGACGTTTGTGCAGGGTAGAGCATAGTACCTCCTAGTGCGAGCCGGCGCGCTCCCCTCCGGGCGCGCGCCTTGCGGTGACGCTTGAACCTTACCCAAAAGTGATATACCAGAGACGGGGAATTCTCGGATGCGCGACGACTTTTCCGCGAGCGGCGGGCTTCCGACGGCGAGCGGGGCGGGTGCGCGACGGGTGGCGCGCCTGCGCTCGAAGGCAGTGCGCCAGCAGGGGAGCCGCATCTTGACGCGCAGGGATTTACCCTGCATAACGCCGCGTGCTTCCCGTTGCGCACCCCCGCCAGCCCCGTTCGGCGATAAACCGCAACCGTTCACGGAGCAACCCGGCGCGGCCGGGGGCGCCTGGGCGCGGAAGTAATATATTAGTCGTGCCATGGGAGGGGTGCGCACGATGCGACGCGCTCGGGGCGCGGGTTTGACCCGGCGTCGCGTTCGCCAGCATCGCCGCACGGTGAGAAAGGAGACCCCATGCCCGTTTGCATCGAGCTCGATCCCTCGAAGCTCAAGGAGGCCAGGACCGTCGACGAGCGCCTCGTCTCGTACAACGTCGAGATGACCGAGGTCACCGGCGGCACGTTCTGGAAGCCCTACACGCCCGGCCAGATCGCCGGCACGGAGGAGTTCCCCCAGATCAAGAGCTTCGCGGACTTCAGCTTCGAGGGCGCCAACACCCTCATGGAGGAGTTCCCGCCCGCGAACCTCTATAACGAGCGCCTGCGCAAGCTCGCGAAGGAGATCGGCCCGGCATGGGTGCGCGTCTCCGGCTCTTGGGCGACCGACACCTACTACGACTTCGACGGCACCTGCGCGGACGGCAAGGCCCCCGAGGGCTTCCGCGCCGTGCTCACGCGCGACATGTGGGTCGGCGTGCTCGACTTCGTGAAGGCCATCGGCGCCAAGCTCATGATCTCCGTGGCGAACTGCCCCGGCACGCATGACGGCGACGGCCCGTGGAAGAGCGACCAGGCCAAGGTCATCTTCGACTTCAGCCGCGACTACGGCGTGCCCATCGAGGCGACCGAGTTCATGAACGAGCCCAACATGGTCTCCACGGTGAAGATCCCCGGCTACGGCGTCAAGGAGTACGCGCGCGACCAGGACCTCTTCGCCCGCTTCATCCGCGAGAACTACCCCGAGTGCCAGGTCGTCGCGTGCTCTGCCTGCGGCGATGACGTGAAGGTGGACGGCAAGTCCGCCGGCGTCTCCGGCGTCTCCGACATGATGAAGCAGTTCGGCATGGAGGTCTTCGACACCGACGACCTCATCAAGATCGCCGAGGAGGCCCCGGACGTCTTCTCCTACCACTATTACAACGGCATCTCCGAGCGCCTCGCCGTGCTGGGCGTGCACTGGGACGCCGACAAGACGCTCTCCGAGGAGTACCTCGTCGCCGCGTCCGCGAGCGCGAACTACTACGCGAAGCGCCGCGACACCTGGGCGCCCGGCGCGCAGATGTGGGTCACCGAGTCCGGCGACGCCGGCGGCGGCGGCGACACCTGGGCGAGCACCTACATGGACGTCTTCCGCACCCTCAACGAGCTCGGCACCTTCTCCGCCATCACCGACGGCGTGATCTTCCACAACACGCTGAGCTCGAGCGACTACGGCTACCTCGACCGCAAGACGCACTTGCCGCGCCCGAACTGGTGGGCCGTGGTGCTGTGGAACCGCATCATGGGCCAGAAGGTCTACGAGACCGCGCCGGTGCAGGAGGGCGCGCACGTCTTCGTGCACGACCGCGCCGACGGCAAGGACGGCTACGCCGCGCTCGTGATCAACAACTCCAAGACCGATGCGACCACGGTCAAGCTGCCGAAGGACGCCGAGGTCTACGTGCTCTCCGCCGACACCCTGCGCGCGCAGACCATGAAGCTCAACGGGCACGACCTCGTGCTCGGCGAGAACGACGAGGTGCCCGCCATGGATCCGGTCTCCGTGCCGGCCGGCGACCTCGTGGTCGAGCCCGCCACCATGGCGTTCATCGTTCTATAAGGCATCCGGCCGCATGGCGCGCGCCCGCATAGGGGACAGCGGGCGCGCGCGGCCGGGGCTTCCCTCCCGGTGAGACGCATCGGGGGGCACATTTACATTTGGGTTGCGCGTGCTGCGCGCGCCCAGGAAAGGGGGTCCCATGGCTACCTCTTCTATTCCTGAGAAGCGCAAGAAGGTAGGCATCTTCGATTGCCTGTCCTACGCTGCCGGTGACTTTGGATGCAACATGAGCTTCGCGCTCGCCGGCACCTACTTCACCCTGTTCTACACCCAGTACATGGGCATCAACTCGCTCGTGTTCGCCGCGGTGCTCGTGGTGCTCAAGGTGTGGGACGGCATCAACGACCCGCTGCTCGGCGGCCTCATCGACGCCGCGAAGGTCGACCACTGGAAGCGCGGCAAGTACAAGACGTTCATCTACTACGGCTCGTTCGGCCTGGCCATCGCCGCCGCCCTGTGCTTCCTGCCCTTCCCGCAGGCCCCTCAGATCGCCAAGATCATGCTGTGCCTGTTCGGCTACATCATGTGGGATGCGTTCTACACGATCGTGAACGTGCCCTACGGCTCCATGCTCGCCGCCATCACGAACGTCCCGTCGGAGCGCGCGTCGCTCTCCGCCTGGCGCTCGCTCGGCGCGCTCGTGGCGCAGATGGGCGTCGCGGCCATCCTGCCCTCGCTGCTCTATGACGCGAACAACAACATCATGGGCGGCAAGCTCTTCGTGACCGCGCTCATCATGGGCGTCATCGCGCTCATCTCCATCCAGTTCATGTGCCACACCACCATCGAGCGCGTGCAGGTTCCGCCGTCGACGAAGAAGGACGGCTTCAACTTCCTGCGCGCCATCGTCGACTTCATGAAGAACCGTCCCGCCGTGGGCGCGACGCTTCCCACCGTGGCCATGTACCTCGGCATGTACGGCGCCGCCACCGCGACGACCGTCATGTTCCAGGCCTACTTCGGCGACATGCGCCTCTCCGGCCTCACCACCATGTGCATGACCATGCCGATGTTCCTGTTCATGCCGTTCCTGAAGAAGATCGTCGGCCGCTTCGGCAAGCAGGAAGCCTCCTCCGCGTGCATGCTGCTCGGCGTGCTCGCCACCTTCGGCATGATCGTGCTGCCCATCACCCCGGACGCGACCGGCATGATCATCTTCTTCGTGTGCATCCTGCTCTACGGCCTGGGCATGGGCGTCTTCATGTGCGTGGGCAACGCGCTCGTGGCCGACGCGATCGACTACCAGGAGTGGTCGACCGGCCGTCGCGAGGACAACACCATCTACGCCATGCAGTCGTTCTTCCGTAAGATCGCCCAGGGTATCGGCCCCTCGATCGGCCTCGTGCTCATGGTCGCCTTCGGCTACAACGAGGCGCTCCAGGCGAACCAGCCCTATGAGATCGCGCTCAACATGCGCTATCTCACCGCTGCCATGTACTTCTTCAGCGCCGTGCTGCAGTTCATCTCCCTCAAGTTCATCTACAACCTCGACAAGAACACGGTCGAGAAGATGACCGAGGAGCTCAACGCGAAGCACGCGGCGGAGCTCGCGCAGGCGAACCAGTAACGTAAAATAACCCCAGGGGTAATTTTACATGCGGGTGGGTCCTTCGGGGCCCGCCCGCGTTTTCGTGTGCGCCGCGGCTGCCCGTGCGCCCATGCCGGTCGCCTCGCGGACAAAGTTGACGGGTTTGTGCACGAAGGGCGGCTG
>NZ_CAPF01000049.1:0-44277 GCF_000321165.1 Enorma timonensis | reverse complement strand
TTCCGGGGGTGCCTATAAAACGTTCGTTTCGCGCATTTTGGGATCCGTGCGCCCGAAATCCTGCCTCCCTGCGGACATCCTGGCCGGCTGGCGGGGTAGCCCGCGCGAAAGGGCTACAATACTACCATCCCAACAGGATGGTTGCCGGCTTAGGAGGCATCACATGCACGCGAAGATGTTGATGAAGGGCGCGGCAGCCGCCGCGGCGGTGGGTATCGGCTCCGTTGCGGGGTTCTGCGCGGTGCGGGCGGCGCGGATGAAGCCCGCGCGTCCTGCGGGAGCGCCGCTCGATGCAGGTGTGTACCATGCGGATGACGACGCGGTCAAGCGCTTCCAGGAGCTCCTGCGCGTGCCCACCATATCGCGCGACGACCCGAAACTCGTCGACCGCAAGCCGTTCACCCGCTGGGTTCCCACGCTGCGCCGCCTGTATCCGCTCACGTTCGCCGCGTGCGAGCTCCACATGATCGACGAGTTCGGCATGCTCATGCGCTGGCCGGGGACGAACCCGGCGCTCGATCCCATCGTCATGATGGCGCACCACGACGTGGTGCCCGTCGACGGTCAGCACTGGGAGCACGACCCCTTCGGCGCGGAGATCATCGACGGCGAGATTTGGGCGCGCGGGTCGCTTGATACGAAGTGCATCATCGGCGCGTTCTTCGAGGCCGCCGAGTACCTGATCGGCCGGGGCTATCAGCCGCCGCGCGACGTGTGGTTCTTCTCCTCGAACGCCGAGGAGGTGAGCGGACCCGCCGCGCGCGACGCCGTGGCTTGGCTGCGCGACCACGGCATCCACCCCGCCATGGTGCTCGACGAGGGCGGCGCCGTAGCCGGCGACACACCGCTCGGGGTGAAGGTGCCCGTGGCGATGGTGGGCGTGTCCGAGAAGGGGCACGTGGACCTCACGGTCACGGCGCGCGCCGACGGCGGGCACGCCTCGACGCCCGCGCGCACCGACGCTCCGCTCCTGCTCGCCCGCGTGTGCGACCGCATCGCGTCGAACCCGGGCATGCCGTGCTTCACCGAGGCGCTCGACGCGACGCTCGCCGAGCTCGCGAGCAGGAGCAGCATGCTCTACCGGCTCGTGTTCTCGAACCTGTGGCTCACGCGCCCGCTCGTGGCGAAGATCATGGCATCGAACGGCGAGACCGCCGCGATGCTGCGCACCACCTACGCGCTCACGCAGCTCGAGGGGTCGCCCGCGCACAACGTGCTGCCGCCGGTGGCGCGCGCGAACTTCAACGTGCGCGTCGCCCCGTTCGAGACGGTGGACGACGCTGTGGCGCGCGCCCGCGCCCTCGCGGTGGAGGAGTGCCTGGCGAGCGGTGTGTCGCCCGACCACGTGACGGTCGAGATCGCCCAGGCTGTGCCCTACACCGAACCGGCGCCCATCAGCCCGTTCGAGAACGACGCGGCCTTCGATTACCTGCATCGGTGCGTCTCGGGCGTGTATCCGGAGGCCGGCTTCGCGCCGTACGTCCAGAACTCCTGCACGGATTCGCGCGAGTTCAACGCCATCTGCGAGCACGTGTACCGCTTCTGCGGTTTCGAATACTCCGCCGAGGCCCGCGCGCTCATCCACGCGGAGAACGAGCGCATCGGCGTCGACGTGTACAAGCGGGGCATCGGTTTCTACGTGGCGTTCCTGGCGAACCTCGGTCAGCTCGAGATGTGATGACGGGGCGTTTGCGCCTCGCGCGCTGCGCCGGTGACGCCCGCGGGCAACGGCGTGCTACGGTGACGCGACGGTGCATCGAAGCCCGTCCCCGATGAATGAGAAAGGATTTGCATGGCTATCAGCAAACAGGCGGTGAAGGCGGCGAGCCGACTCGATTACGTGAGCGTCGCCTTCGCCTCGCTGCCCTTCATGGGCATGATCAGCTTCTGGCAGGTGTTTGACGGCATCGTGCCGCTCATGCTCACCGAGACATTCCACCTGGATAACGCCGCGACGGGCGTGGTCATGGCGCTCGACAACGTCTTCGGCCTCTTCCTCTTGCCGCTCTTCGGCATCCTGTCCGACCGCTGCTCGAGCAAGCTTGGCCGCCGCACCCCGTTCATCATGGTGGGCTCCGTGGTGGCGGCCATCGCCGTGCCGCTCATCGCCGTGGCGAACAACCTGCGCAGCTTCCCGCTGTTCATCGCGATGATCCTGCTCACGCTCGTGGCCATCTGCGCCTACCGCACCATGACGGTGGCCATCGTGGCCGACATCACGCCGCGCCCCCTGCGTACCAAGGCGGACTCCATCGAGAAGATCGTGGGCTACGCGGGCACGGGCGTCATGCTCGTGGCCATCACGCTGCTCGTTCCGGACGTGGAGCACCCGGACTACCTGCCGCTCTTCGGGCTCCAGGCGGCGTTCATCCTGGGCTCGGCCATCCTCTACTTCTGGCGCGTGCGCGAGCCCCGTCTCGTGGAGCGCATGCACGAGAAGAGCCTCGAGATGGGCATCAAGGAGGCGGACATCGATACCGACGATTCGCCCGAGGCCGGCGGCAAGCAGCGCATCACCGACCCGTCGGTGCGCATGTCCATCATCATGATCCTCGCCGCGACGTTCTTCTATTACATGAGCTACAACGCCATGACCACGAACATCTCGCGTTACGCGGACGCGTTCTTCGGCATGGCGGGCGGCAGCTACGCCATTATCAACATCGTGACCATCGCGGGCGGGCTGCTGTCGTACGTGCCCATCGCGAACCTCTCGCTCAAGTACGGGCGCAAGGTCATGGCGGTCATCACCTCCGCGGTGGTGGTCATCGGCTCGGCGATCATCTGGCTCGTGCCGGGCTTCAACCCGTTCTTCTATGTCGTATTCCTGTTCATGGGCGCGGCTCTGGGCGGCGTCGATTTGTGCGTGTACCCCATGCTGCTCGAGCTCTGCGATTCGAACAGCGTCGGCCGCTACTCCGGCTACTACTACACCGTCTCCATGGCGGCGCAGGTGGTCACGCCCATCCTCTCCGGCTTCGTCATGGACGCGGCGCCGACGATGCTCTTCGGCTACATCACGCTCATGGGCGCGTTCATGCTGTTCACGGTGCTCGCCGCCAAGCACGGCGACTCAATCCTCATCGACGAGGTCGCCCGCCGCGAGGAGGCGTACGAGGAGAAGTAGCGGGGCGGGCGTTGCTCCGGCTCCAAGCTTGCGTTCTATACCGCACCAAATGGAATATGACCGCGAGGACACATTGGTGGGCTCGCGGTCATAGTTGTATCGAACGAGAAACGCGATGGGCGGTGCCTCGTTTTGGAATGCTCGCGACCGATTTATCGCGGCGGCCGCTGTGGAACCGGCCGCTGCGGCTTTACCGTGGCGGTATCTCCGCCCGGCGTGGCAAGCGCGCGCTCGTAAAGCGTGAAGGCATTCAGAACGTCTGGTGCGACATAGATGCCGCTTTTGCGATTGCGCGCGTTCTGTACGAGGATTCCCGCAGCCTCAAGCGATGCAACGGCGTTGCGCGCCGCTTCGTAGCTTCTTCCGGTGAGCCGTTTGGCGGAGTTAATGCTCACGACAGGGTTGTCGACGAGCTTATCCAACAGGATGTCCGCCGCCGAATGGGCGCGCGGCCGCAGGGTCGAGCGCCAAGAATCCTCAATCGCTGACAGCCGCTGCTCGAACGCAGACGCTCGATCGCAGCTCAAGCTGACGGCGCGTGCGAAATATTCGATCCAATCGTTTGCGGCTACCACGAACGAATCGCTCGCGGGGTCGTCCTCGTCTGTTCTATATGCTGAAAGATTCGCGATATAACGGTCTTTGTCGGTGGCGAGCACAAGCGATACGGGCGGAATCGTGCGCGTTGCGACACCCCTTCGTTTCATGATGATGTGGATGAGCGTGCGACCCGTACGTCCATTTCCGTCTGCGAAGGGGTGTATGGTTTCGAGCTGAGCATGCGCGATTGCAGCGATGGCGACCGCTGGTAACTCCGATGAGTTGATGAAGGACACGAGGTCTTTCATCAGGAGGGGCACGCGCTCGGGAACCGGTGGAACGAAGGCGGCTCCGATAGGGTTCACGTTGTTGCCACCAATCCAGTTCTGTGTTGTACGCAGCACGCCGCCGTAGCTCGCCATATCTGTATGTTCGAGGAGCCTTTTGTTGACATCGCAAATGGTCTCCACCGTGATGGTATGTTCCCGTGCCGCTTCGATGATTCCCTCCTGCATGGAGGAGATATTTGCAAGGATCGCGGCCTCGTTCCGGTCGAGCCGATGCGGGACGCCCAGCTCCTCGAGCGCCTCATATTCCAGGAGCTTACCGGCGTTCATCGTGAGGCCCTCGATCTTTGAAGAGGCCATCGCTTCGGAGCGCAGGATAAGGCGGGCAAGGGGCTCAGTTCCCATGAGATGCTGAACGCGCTCGTTGAGGAGGGAAATGTCCGCTTGCGCTTGCGCGACCGCTTGGGAAGCCGAGGCGGTGAGAACGATATCCTGCTCCATGAGCATGGTGGGGATGTATGGATGGTACGTCCCCGACTGCCGCTCGTTGCGGTTCATGCCCCAGGTGTCATTGAGCCAGTAGCGTTGTTCATAGGTTCCCATGGTTCAACCTAACCTTGTTCAACCGTGTCAGTAAAACAAGGTTATCGCACAACCTTGTTTTTCTGAATGAGAAAAACAAGGTTATCGGATAACCTTGTTTTTTGAGGGACGGAATACCAGGTTCGTGCGTCGCGCGCGGACGCCGCCTACGAACAACGCTCGCGAAGCGGCCGTGGGGCTTCTCCGCGAGCGTTTCGCGTTCACTGCTATGTGCGGCGCGCGGCCTACCCCTCGAGCGGGTGGTGGCAGGCGCAGAAGCGGCCCTCGCCGAAGTCGCGCATCGCGGGCTTCACGGTGCGGCACGTGTCGTCGGCGTAGGGGCAGCGCGTGCAGAAGCGGCAGCCGGCCGGCGGGTTGATGGGCGAGGGGATCTCGCCCTCGAGCAGCTGGCGCTTGCGGTCGGCCTGCGAGGGATCCGGGATGGGCACGGACTCGATGAGGAGCTTCGTGTAGGGGTGGAGCGGGCGCGTGTAGGCGTCCGGCGTGGGGCACACCTCGCAGAGCTGCCCCAAAAACATCACGCAGATGCGCGTGGAGATGTAGCGCACCACGGCGAGGTCGTGCGAGATGAACAGGAACGAGATGCTCGTCTCGCGCTGGAGCTTGCGCAGGAGGTTCAGGATCTGCGCCTGGATGGACACGTCGAGCGCCGAGACGGGCTCGTCGCAGACGATGACCTCGGGCTCGGGCGCGAGGGCGCGCGCGATGCCCACGCGCTGGCGCTGGCCGCCGGAGAGCTGGTGCGGGTAGCGCTCGTAGAACTCCTTGCCCAGGCCCACGCGCTCCATGAGGGCGAGCACGCGCTCGCGCTGCTCGGCCTTGGAGACGCCGGCGGCGCGGAGCGGCTCGGCGATGATCTCGCCCAGGGTGAGGTGCGGGTCGAGCGACGAGAACGGATCCTGGAACACGATCTGCATCTTCTTGCGCGCCTCGCGCAGGGCCTTGCCCTTCACCTTGGTGATGTCCTCGCCGTCGAGGTAGACGTTGCCCGAGGTGGGGTCGATGAGGCGCACCGCCATGCGGCCGAGCGTGGACTTGCCGCAGCCGGACTCGCCCACGAGCGCGAGGGTCTCGCCGCGCGCGATGCTGAACGACACGTCGTCGACGGCCTTCACCACGCCGGCGTTCGTCTTGAAGTGCTTGGTGAGGTGCTCGGCGCGCAGCACCGCGGTCTCGGCGCCGGGCGCTGCCGGAATGGTCTCGGGCGTGGTATCGGTCATGGTCTCGGTCGCCATCTTAGCGCACCTCCTGGGGCTTGAAGCAGCGGACAAGGTGGCCGTCGCCGGCGTCCTCGAGCGCGGGCGCCTGCGTGCGGCAGCGCTCGTCGGCGAACGGGCAGCGGGTGCAGAAGCGGCAGCCCTCGGGGAAGTTCCCGAGCGCGGGCACCGTACCGGGGATGGTGTGCAGGTCGTGCTCCATGTCGCCGTTCACGCGCGGGATGGCGTCCATGAGGCCGATGGTGTAGGGGTGGAGCGGGCGGTTGAAGATCTCGGCCTTCGTGGCGTGCTCCACGATCTGGCCGGCGTACATGACGTTCACCTCGTCGCAGATGTCGGCCACGACGCCGAGGTTGTGCGTGATGATGAGGATGGACATGCCGCTCTCGCGCTGCAGGCGCTTCATGAGCTCGAGGATCTGCGCCTCGACGGTCACGTCGAGGGCGGTGGTGGGCTCGTCGGCGATGAGGAGGTCGGGGTTGCAGATCATGCCCATGGCGATGCAGATGCGCTGGCGCAGGCCGCCGGAGAGCTGGTGCGGGTAGGACTTGTAGCGGCGGTCGGCCTCGGGGATGCCCACCTCGCGGAACATCTGGATGACGCGCTCCTTGGCCTCGGCGCGCGAGACCTTCTCGTGCAAGAGGATCGCCTCGCGCACCTGCTTGCCCACCGAGATGGAGGGGTTGAGCGCCGTCATGGGCTCCTGGAAGATCATGGCGATGCGGTTGCCGCGGATGTCGCGCATCTGCGGCTCGGGCAGGGCGAGCAGGTCCTCGCCGTCGAAGGTGATGTGGCCCTCGGCGACGGAGATGCCCTTGTCCAGGATGCGCATCACGGTGCGCGCCGTCATGGACTTGCCGCAGCCGGACTCGCCCACGAGGCCCACGGTCTTGCTGCGCGGCACGGTGAAGCTCACCCCGTCCACGGGATAGGCGGCCTCGCCGTTCTTGAGCTTCAGGACATCCCTCAACCCATCGATGACCAGCAGGTTCTCATCTGCCATTGCTTCTCCTCCTCGTGATAGCCCGGTGCCTGGGCACCTACGCATCATGTGGTCGGTATCGATTCATGTCGGCCGACGCCGGTTGCGCGGACGCGTGCGCGGCGCGTCGGACGGCATGAAGCGGTACGGTGGACGCCCCCAAGGGCGCGGGCTCGCGCAGAACCCGCGCCCCCAGAGCCTGCGGCTCGCTTACTTGGTGAGCTTGCCGAGGTAGTACACGTAGGTGCCGGCAGAAGAGGGCAGGTAGCCCTCGATGCCCGCGGTGTAGACATCGTAGCTCACGGTGTCGTACAGCGGCACGATCGGGCACTCGACCTGCATGTCGTTCAGGATCTCGACCACGAGGTCGTGACGGTCGACGACGCTCGGGATGGAGTTCATCTCGGCGACCTTGGCCTTGAGCTCGTCGGAGATGGGGTAGTAGTACACCGAGGTGTCGCCGAGCAGCAGCTGGATGAAGCTGTCCGCGGCGAGCATGTCGGTGCCGAGCGCGTTGATGAACATCTGGAGCGTCTGGTCCATGAGCTTGGAGGACCAGGTGTTGACGTCGACGCTCTCGACCTCGACGTTGATGCCGATGGCGGCGAGGTCCTGCTGGATGCACTGGGCGCACTGCGCGCCGGCCTCGTCGGTCGTGGTGATGGAGTAGGTCTGGGAGAGGTCGGTCGTGGACTTGGCGAGCTCTTCCTTGGCCAGCTCGGGGTCGTAGGCGTCGAAGGTCACGACGCCGTCGTACTCCTCGCCGAGGAGCTTCTTGGCGAAGAACTGCTTCGCGGGCTCGGCCGAGCCGCCGGTCACGACGTCAACGATGTTCTGGGTGTTGATGGCGTGGAAGATGGCGCTGCGGAAGGCCTGGTCGCCCACGAGGATGCCGAGCATCTGCTGGCCCCACGCCTCGAACTCGACGACGTTGAGGTTCGCGTCGCCGCGCGCGGTCTCCACAGCGGTGTCGGCCATCATGGAGACGCAGTTCACCTCGCCGTTCTGGAGGGCGACGAGCGAGGTCGAGGAGTCCACGGGCGCCTGGACGACGACCGTCTTGAAGGCGGGTGCGCCGCCCCAGTAGTCCTCGTTGGCCTTGAGGGTGACCGTGCGGGCCTCGTCGACGGACTCGAAGGTGTAGGCACCGGAGCCGATGGGGGGCTCGGAGGCGTAGTCGTTCGCCTCGGGGTCATAGGAGCCGTTGGGGATGATGTAGATGGTCTCGGCGAGGATGTTCATCCACGAGGTGTCGTCGCGCACGACGGTGATCTTGACGGTCTTGTCGTCGACCTTCTCGACGTCCGTGATGTAGTTGGACATGTAGGGACCCTGCGAGGGGTCGGCGCTGAGCATATCCCAGCTGTAGACGACGTCGTCGGCCGTGACGGGGGTGCCGTCGGAGAAGTTCGCGTCGCGGAGCGTGGCGGTGACGACGTTGCCGTCCTGCTCGTAGGTGTCGACGAGCATGGGCTCGACGTTGCCCTCGCCATCGAACATGAACAGGTTGTCATAGATCGAGTGCATGGTGACCTTGTCGGCACCCGTGCCCACGATGGGGTCGAACGAGTCGTTGCTCGCGACCGAGATCATCGTGAACGTGTCGGTGAGCGCGATGCCGCCCGCGGCGTCACCGGATCCGCTGCCAGCGTTGCCGCCGCAACCGGCAAGACCGCCCACGCCCAGCATGGCGAGGACCGCGGCCGAGCCGCCCACGAACTGCCTACGCGAGACCTGTGGAGTGCTCATCTTTCCTTCCTTTCTGGGGCTTGTGCCCCTATTTACTGGGGCGGAAACCCACCCCTGGTTACCCTGTGAGCGCAGCGGGCGCACGCCGTAGCACCGCGCTTACTGCTGCTCGTTCGTGAAATCACCCACGTAGTACACGTAGGTGCCGCTCGAGGACGGCAGGACGCCGCCCAAGCCCTTGGTGTAGACATCGTAGGAGTTCTTGTCGTAGAGCGGCACGATCGGT
Organism: Enorma timonensis; assembly: GCF_000321165.1. NCBI lineage: Bacteria > Bacillati > Actinomycetota > Coriobacteriia > Coriobacteriales > Coriobacteriaceae > Enorma > Enorma timonensis. Next base: position 35,546 of record NZ_CAPF01000049.1, on the reverse strand, counting down.
GCCTCCTCCACCATATCCCCCATGATCTCGATCACGAGGTCGCGGCGGTCGGCGATGCTCGGGATGGCGAGCATGTCCGCGACCTTCTGGCGCAACTCGTCCGAGATGGGGAAGTAGTAGAACGTCCCCTCGGCCAGGAAGAGCTCCACGAAGCTATCGGGCGTGAGCATATCGGTGCCGAAGGCGCCCAGGAACATCTGAGCGGTCTTGTCGATGAGCGCCTGCGAGTAAGTGTTGGAGTCGACGGCGCCCACCTCGATGTTGATGCCGATCTTCGCCAGGTCCTGCTGGATGCACTGGGCGACGTCGGCCGCGTCGTAGGTGTAGATGGTGAACGTCTGCGAGAGGTCGGTCTCGGACTGGGCGATGAGCTCCTGGGCGAGCTCGGGGTCGTAACCGGTGAACTCCACGGAGCCGGCGAGGTCGCCCATGATCTTCTTCGAGAACATGTCGGTCGCGGGCTCACCCTCGCCGTCGTTGCAGATGTCGATGATGTTCTGGCGGTCGATGGCGTGGAAGATGGCCTGGCGGAACGCCTGGTCGCCCGTGCAGACGCCGAGCATCTGCTGCGACCACGAGGCGAAGGTGCTCACCTCGAGGTTGGGGTCCTCGCGCGCGGTCTCGACGGCGGAGAGCGCGATCTGCGTCACGAGGTTCGCCTCGCCGTTCTGGAGCGCCACGAGCGCCGTCGAGCTGTCGACGGGCGCCTGGACGCGCACGGTCGTGAACTCCGGCGCGCCGCCCCAGTAGTCCTCGTTGGCGGTGAGGGTCACGGTGCGCGCCTCGTCCACGGAATCGAGCAGGTAGGCACCGGTGCCCGTGGGCGCGGAATCGGCGTAGGAGCTCGACGCGTCGTAGGTGGCGGCCTCCATGATGTAGATGTACTCGGCGAGGATGTTCTTCCACAGCTCGTCGTCGCGGAGCGAGTGTACGAGCACGGTGGCGTCGTCGACCTTCTCGATGCTCGTGATGTACTGGCGGATGTAGGGGCCGTTCACGGTGTCGTTCTCGTAGACGTCGAACGAGAACACCACGTCGTCGGCCGTGAGCGGCGCGCCATCGGTGAACGAGACGTCGGTGCGGAGCTTGATGGTGACGTCGAAGCCGTTCTGCTCGTAGCTCTCGGCCAGGCAGGGCTGCAGGTTGCCGTCGGCGTCGAAGACGAAGAGCGTGTCGAAGAGGGCGTGCAGGACGACCTTGTCGAAGCCCGCGGCGGCGTTCACCGGGGTGAAGGTGCCGTTCGTGATGAGCGAGATGATGGTGAGCTCGTCCCCGAGCGGGATTCCGTAGGAACCCGAGGCGGCGGAACCCGTGTCCGAGCCGCCCGAGCAGCCGGCGAGGCCGCTCACGCCCATCGCGGCGAGGAGTGCGGCCGAGCCGCCGAGGAACTGCCTGCGGGTGGGTTGCGTCATGCTCATGTGTGTCCTTTCTCTACGGAGCCGTCTGCAAGCGCGGTGGATGCCGCGCGGATCCTTAGCGGCTGTGCGGGTCGAGCGAATCGGTGAGGCCGTCGCCCAGCAGGTTGAAGCACAGCGAGGTGACGAGCACCGCGATGCCGGGGAAGACGATGAGGTACGGGGAGGTACGGATCAGCGGCAGCGCGTCGTTGATCATGGCGCCCCACTCGGGCGTGGGGGGCTGGATGCCCATGCCGAGGAAGCTCATGCTCGAGGCCGAGATGATGGAACCCGAGATGTTCATGAGAATATTCACCAGGATGGGGCCGAAGGCGTTCGGCAGCACGTGGCGCCAGATGATCTGCGGCGTGGTGACGCCGGCGGCGCGCGCGGCCTCGACGTACTCGTTCTGCACGACGCCGATCACGATGGAGCGCACGATGCGCGCCGTGCCCGGCACACTCGTCACCACGAGCGCGATGATGATGCCGTGCATGCCGCGGCCGATGACCGCCACGAGGGCGAGCATGAGCAAAAGCGACGGGATGCACACGAGCGAGTCCATGATGCGCATGACCACGATGTCGAACGTGCCGCCCAGGTAGGCGCAGGCCGAGCCGATGGCCGTGCCGATGACGAGCGAGAGCGCCGCCGTGGTGAGGCCGAAGAACAGCGAGTAGCGCGCGCCGTAGACGGTGCGGGCGAACACGTCGCGGCCGAAGGCGTCCGTGCCGAACCAGTGCTCGAGCGAGGGCGGCTGCAGGCGGGCGGCCGCGGTGATGGCGGTGATCTGCTCCTCCGAGAAGATGAAGCCGGAGACGATGGCCGCGATGAGGATGATGACGAGCACCACGAGCGCCACGACGGACACCTTGTGCTTCATGAACGCGCGGATGATGTCGCGCGTCTGGCTGCCGCCGGTCTCGACGGCGGCTTTCACGAGCTTCTCCTCGCGCTTCTTAGAACGTTTCGTAACCATGCGTCATCACGCCTTCTCGATGCTGTCGCGGAACTTGGGGTTGAGCAGGGCGTTCACCAAGTCGAGCACGAGCATGATGATCATGTAGGTGAACGAGAGGAAGAGCGTCGCGCCCAGCACGATGGGCGTGTCCTTCATGTTGATGGCGTTCAGGATGGCGCTGCCGAAGCCCGGCAGGCCGAAGACCTGCTCGGCGATGATGGCGCCGCCGAGGAGGCCGGCGAAGCTCATGCCGAGGTTCGTGAGGACGGGCATCATGGCGTTGCGGATGACGTGGATGAAGACGATGCGGTTCTCGCTCGCGCCCTTCGCCCGCGCCGTGCGCACGTAGTCCTGGTTGAACTCATCGAGCATGGTGATGCGCACCATGCGCGCCACGTAGGCCGCCGAGGGCAGCGCGAGCGTGGCCACGGGCAGCACGAGGTTCTTCCACGTGCCGATGCCGTGCGAGGGGAGGATGCCCAGCTGCAGGGAGAAGAGCAGCATGAGCATGAGGCCGAGCCAGAAGCTCGGGATGGAGGCGAACACGAGCGCGATCGTGGTGGTGCCCACGTCCACGGCCGTTCCCTTCTTCAGCGCCGCGAGCACGCCGATGGGGATGCCGAGCGCGGCGGAGAAGAGCACCGCCAGGAAGGCGACGGTGAGCGTGGTGGGGAACTTCGGGATGAGGATGGCCGCCACGTCGTTGTGCTGCGTGTAGGACTCGCCGAAGTCGCCCTGGAGGGCGCCCGCCATGTAGTCGATGTAGCGCTCGGGCAGCGGGCGGTCGTAGCCCACGGAGTGGTTGAACGCGTCGATCTGCTCCTGCGTGGCGTTGATGCCGAGCGCCGCCTGGCCGGGCGTGCCCGGCGAGAGCGAGAGCACCACGAAGGTGAGCACCGAGACGATGAACACCGACGGAATGATGAACAGGATGCGCTTGATCATGTATTTCAGCATGAGCCGATTCCCTTCAGGTGCTCCTCCAGGAAGAGGTGCATCTCGGCGATGGTGCGCCAGAACTCCTCGGGCGTGCCGCCGCGGTTATGGCTGCCCTGCGCCAGCACGCGCAGCAAGATGGGGGCGTCCCCGGTCGTCGCGGCCTGCACGCGCGCGGCGAACTTCTTGCCGTGGTAGGGCGGGACGTTGTTGTCGCACTCGCCCGTTTGGATGTAGACGGGCGGGTAGGCGACGTCTTGGACGTTGTGGTAGGGCGAGTACGAGAGCAAGTACTCGAACATCTCCTTCGAGGCGCGCGGGTCGCCGTACTCGGTGATGTACATGGGGCCGCGGTCGTCGTCGGCCACGTGGATCATGTCGGTCTGGGGCACGGAGTCGATCACGCAGCCCCACAGGTCCGGGCGCATGGTCACGAGCGCGCTCATGAGCAGGCCGCCGTTCGAGCAGCCCACGATGCCGATGTTGCCGGCGCTCGCCCAACCGTCCTTGATGAGCTGCTCGGTGACGCCGATGAAGTCCTCATAGCAGTGGCGCTTGGAGTCGAGCATGCCGGCCTCGTGCCACGCCGGGCCGTACTCGCTGCCGCCGCGCAGGTTGAGGTGGACGTACACGCCGCCGGCCTCCACCCAGCGCGGCACCTCGGTCATCGAGACGAGCTCGGTGTACCAGGGGAGCGTGGGGCTGTTGTAGCCGCCGTAGGCGTACATGAGCGCGGGCGCGGTGCCGTCGGGCTGCGCGTCGCGGGCGCGCACGAGGTAGTAGGGGACGAGCGTGCCGTCGCCCGTGGAGGGCGCGAAGTGCTGCTCCACCACGATGTCGGGGTGGGTGGCGTCGCTCGTGGCGTAGACCTTCTCGAAGCGCTCGCCGTCGAAGGCCAGGATGCACGGGGGCATGGTGAAGCTCTGGAACGAGAGGAAGGCGCGGGCGTCGTCCTTGCCGGCCACGCTGAGCTCGCCCATGGGGTCGGGCAGCTCGATGGCCTCGCCCGTGGCGACGTCGATGAGGCGGGCGCTCACGTCCTCGAGGGCGAGGGCGTAGAGCTTGCCCGCGCACGAGAAGCCGCCCGTGAGGAAGAAGCGGTCCTGCGGGGCGAGGACGGTGCGCTGGGAGCCGTCGTTCGCCACGGCGACGACCTCGCCGTGGTCGTTCTCACTCGTGGAGACGAAGCAGTGGCCGTCGGCCGTGGAGTCGATGTACTGCCACGCCTCGGGCGCCTCGGAGAGGCGGTGCACCGCGCCGCTGGCGGTATCGCAGGCGTACCACAGCGCGCGGGAGTAGTCGCTCGCCGCGCCGAAGAGCGCCCAGCGGCCGTCGCCGGACATCTCGACGTAGGCAATGATGTAGTTCTCGTCCGGGGCGAAAAGGGTCTCCTCGGTGTCCGTCGCGGGGTCGTAGCAGCGCCAGGAGCTGCGGCACTCGTGCGTCTCGAGGTTCGACTCGGTGAGCGCGTAGTAGATCTTGCCCGTCGCGCGCGACCACGCGATGGAGAACGTGCCGTCGGCCTTGAAGACGGGCGCCTTGCGCTCGAGGTCGTAGACGACCACGGACGGGCGCGCCGCGCCCATGTGCTGGGCGAAGAGGCCGATGATGTCGGTGCGGCCGGGCGCGGGCAGCGCGCGGAAGAGCTCGAGGTCGCCGAGGCCGGGCAGGTCCTTCAGGGTGCCCGTCTCGTTGAAGTCGGCGTCGAGGATCGCGATGTCGTAGCCGCCGCCGTCGGTGGAGCGCGAGGTCACGTAGCCCTCACCGAAGGGCTCGACCGTCATGTAGTTCTCGGGCAGCTGCGTGGCCTTGAGCTGGGCGATCTTCTCGTCCACGCCGCGCGTGGCGAAGTAGGCGTCCGTATAGGCGTTCTCGCGCGCCACGAAGTCGCGCACCTCGGGGTCGTCCTTGTCGCGCAGCCAGGCGTAGGGGTCGGCGAGCTCGATGCCGTGCCAGTTCTCGACCACGTCGACTGTCTTGCACGCGGGGTAGTTCTTCATGCTAGGCCTCCTCGGAAAAGACCGTCGCGCCGTCGATGATGACGCGCTTGAGCACGGCGTCCGTGGCGAGCGAGGGCAGCGCGGTCCAGATGCAGAGGTCGGCGTCCTTGCCCACCTCGAGCGTGCCCACGCGGTCCTCGACGCCGATGATGTGCGCCGCGTTCGACGTGACCATGGCGAGCGCGCGCACCGGGTCCATGCCCCAGCGCACGGCCTCGCCCATCTCGAAGATGAGCTGGTTCTTCACGGTGATGGGGCCGTCGGTCATGACGGCCACGGGGATGCCGCGCTCGTCCAGGCCGGCGCAGCACTCGGGGTCGAGCTTGCCGCCCTCGCCCGGGAAGAGGGGCTCGGCGGTGGGCCCGAAGATGACGCCGCGCACGTGCGGGTCGGAGAGGGTGTCGTAGAAGTCGCTCGCGCCCTGGGCGTGGTCGATGGTGACCTCGATGTCGAAGTCGCGGGCGATCTCGACCACCTGGGTCATGTCGTGCATGTAGGTGTGGACCTTGAGCGGGATCTCCTTCTTGAGGACGGGGATGCCGTGCTCGAGGCCGAGGTCGAACTCGGGCGCCTGCTTCTCGGGGTCGGCGGCCGCCTCCTCCTTCCGGCGCATGTAGTCCTGGACGTCGCGCAGGTAGGAACGGAGCAGGTAGATGATGCTCATGCGCGTCATCGGGCTCTTGGTCTGCTTGGAGTACACGCCCTTGGGGTTGATGCCCGTGGCGGCCTTGAGCACGGCGGGGTGCTTGATGAGGCGGTCGTCGCCCGCGCTCTTGAGCACGATGCCCCAGCCGCCGATAACGTTGCCGGAGCCCGGCACGAGGCAGCTCGTGGTGATGCCCTGCTCGAGGTTCTTCGCGAAGAACTCGCTCGTGGGGTCGATGCCGTAGAGGGCGTCGAGCTCCGGCGTGCGGGGCGTCGTGAGCTCGTTCAGGTCCTGCTGCTCGCCATGCCCGCCGAAGCCGCCCACGTGGCTGTGCGCGTCCACGAAGCCGGGCGTCACGACCATGCCCATGGCGTCGATGACCTCGGCACCGGGGATGTCGATCGTCTCGGCGATCGCGGCGATCTTGCCGCCGTCGATGGCGATGTCGGCGCGCGTCACGCCCGCCTCGGCCATGGTGTAGAGGGTGGCTCCCTTGATCACATGCATGTCTTCTCGTCCCCTTCCGCGTAGACGACCTCGCCGGCCTGGAAGGTGCGCACCGCATGCGCGTCGTAGGTCTTGAGGGGGTTCGCGCTCCACACGCACACATCGGCGCGCATGCCGGGCGCGATGGCGCCGATGGTGTCCTCGACGCCCAGGATCTTCGCCGGGGCGGAGGTGATGGCGGCGAGCACGCGCTCCTCGTCGTGGAGCTCCTTCATGAGCTCGGCGGCGTTCCAGATGAGGTCTTCGCGCGCGCCGAGGGTGTTGGAGTACTCGCCGGCGAGCGCCACGTCGACGCCCTTGTCCATGAGCTTGGCGACGGCCTTCCACGAGAAGGGCGCGGGGGCGCCGGCCTCGTCGAGCGGGGAGCTGGGGTTGCGCACGATGAGCGAGACGCCGCGCTCGACCATCCAGTCCTCGTCGCCCGTGAGGCCCGAGCCGTTCAGGATGACGAAGCGCACCTTGGGGTACTTCGCGAGGATGTCGCGGACGTGCGCGATGGCCACGCCGCTGTCGCACGAGACGATGAGCGGAAGCTCGCCTTCGACCACGGGCTTGAGCGCCGCGAGCTTGTCGTTCGGCTTCTCCTCGGGCTTGGGGTCGTAGGCCTCGGCCAGGCGGAGCTGCTCGTCGAGGTGGGTGAAGATCCACATGCGGGTCTGCGGGGCGGCGCCGCGCTTGCCGTAGGCGTCGCGCATGCTGCCCATGACGGAGGCCGCCATGGCGACGTTGCGCTTGATGAGGAGGTCGTAGGGGTTCACGCCCGTGAGGCCGACGACGGAGATGGCGCCGCCGAAGAGGTTGTTGTCCGTGGGGGCGACGCCCTGCGCCGTGAGGCCCCAGGCGCCGAGCTGCTGCGTCGAGGCGGCGCGGCCGTTGAACGCGTAGAACGCCTCGAGCTCCGGCGTGATGGGCTCGGAGAGCTCGTCGTTGTCCTGGGAGGACGGGCGGATCTCGGTCATGGAGCCGTTGACGCCCCAGTGGCCGATCGCCTGGACGAAGCCGGGCATGACCTCCATGCCGGTGGCGTCGAAGACCTCCTCGCCCTCGCGGGCCGGGAGATCCGGAGCGACCTCGGTGATCACGCCGTCTTCGATGCGGACGCTCGCAGGGAACGCGTTGCCCCTGCCATCATGGACGGTGCCGTTTGCGATGAGCATGGACCCTCCTTTTTGATATATACGACCATGAAACCCCATCACTTTAACAAAGTGCCATAGAGTTTGTATACAGAGTGACCCCGGTGCCAGAAACGAAACAATTGCTGGAGGCGCGGATGGCATGGGTGCGCACGTATCGCATATAATTGCGTATTCTCACATGTATATTCAATAATATGACAATTTGCTCGAATACCATCGTGCGTCCTAAATATGCCCGTATTCGTGCGCATTTGGTGTCTTGGGTGGGATCGGGCTCCCATGCGGCGGTATGCGCGGTGTCTTGCTGTGACGCACCGTCCGGATCACCACGCCGGGTTCATATCCCTGTCCGGTCGGGCGGGTATACTGGGTGCGCTCGATCCAGAACGTTCGGAGGTCCGCTTCCATGCCCACGTACGCTGTAGACATCGATTCTCTCAACCCCGCGCAGAAGGAGGCCGTGCTCACCACCGAGGGGCCGCTTCTGGTGCTCGCCGGCGCGGGCTCGGGCAAGACGCGCGTGCTCACCTACCGCATCGCGCACATCGTGGCCGACCTCGACGTTCGCCCGTGGCGCATCCTCGCCATCACCTTCACCAACAAGGCGGCGGCCGAGATGCGCGAGCGTCTGCAGGCGCTCCTGCCGGATGGCACGCGCGGCATGTGGGTGTGCACGTTCCACGCCATGTGCGTGCGCATGCTGCGCGAGGACGCCGACCTGCTGGGCTACACCGGGCATTTCACCATCTATGACGACGACGATTCGCGCCGCATGGTGCGCGACATCATGCAGGCGCTCGGCATCGAGCAGAAGCAGTTCCCGCTCAACATGATTCGCTCGAAGATCAGCGCGGCGAAGAACGCCATGGTGGGGCCGGAGGAGTTCATGCGGCAGGCGAACACCCCGCCCGAGCAGAAGGCCGCCCAGGTCTACCTGGAGCTCGAGCGCCGCCTGCGCGCGGCGAACGCCATGGACTTCGACGATCTCCTCGTGCGCGCGCTCGAGCTTTTGCGCACGCGCCCGGAGGTGCTCGAGAAGTACCAGGAGCGCTTCCGCTACATCTCGGTGGACGAGTACCAGGACACGAACCACGTGCAGTACGAGATCGCCAACCTGCTCGCCGCGAAGTACCAGAACCTCATGGTGGTGGGCGACGACGACCAGTCCATCTACTCTTGGCGCGGTGCGGACATCTCGAACATCCTCGACTTCGAGCAGGATTTCCCCCAGGCGCGCGTCGTGAAGCTCGAGCAGAACTACCGCTCCACGGGGCACATCCTCTCGGCCGCCAACGCCGTGGTGCGCCATAACTCGCAGCGCAAGGACAAGCGCCTGTTCACGGCCGAGGGCGACGGCGAGAAGATCCAGGCGTACCAGGCTGCCGACGAGCGCGACGAGGGCCGCTGGATCGCGGGCGAGATCGAGAAGCTGCACGCGGGCGGCATGAGCTACGACGACATCGCGGTGTTCTACCGCACGAACGCGCAGTCGCGCATCCTGGAGGATATGTTCCTGCGCGCGGGCGTGCCGTACAAGATCGTGGGCGGCACGCGCTTCTTCGATCGCGCGGAGATCCGCGACGTCATGGCGTACCTCAAGATGGTGGTGAACCCGGCGGACGAGATGAGCGTGAAGCGCGTCATCAACACGCCGCGCCGCGGCATCGGCTCGACCTCCATCGCCAAGATCGAGGCGCTCGCGCGGCAGAACCGCTGCAGCTTCTTCCAGGCCTGCGAGTTCGCGTGCGCCGAGACGGGCATGTTCAGCGCGAAGGTGCGCAACGCCCTCGGCGACTTCGTGGCGCTCGTGCGCGAGGGGCGGCGCATGGACGGCGAGCTCCAGCACGTGGTCGAGGCCATCGTGGAGCGGAGCGGCCTCATGCAGGCGCTGCGCGCCGAGGGCACCATGGAGTCCGAGGGCCGCGTGGAGAACATCCAGGAATTCCTGGGCGTGGCGGCGGAGTTCGAGGAGAGCCACGACGACATCGAGGGTACCCTCGAGAGCCTGGAGGAGCTGCGCGCCGCCGGCATCGCCGATGAGTCAATGGGGACGGGTTCATTTGACTCACGCGATGCCGGAGATACGGTTGGGGACGGCGTGTTCCCGCGTGAGTCAAATGAACCCGTCCCCATTGACTCGGCGCCGGGCGAGATCGAGCGCGCGTACGGGCCGCTTGCCTGCGCGGCGCTGCCGGCGCTCCTCGAGTGGCTCGCGCTCCGCAGCGACCTCGACTCCCTCGCCGGCGAGTCGCGTGCCATCACGATGATGACCGTGCACTCCGCGAAGGGCTTGGAGTTCCCGGCGGTGTTCGTCGCCGGCCTCGAGGAGGGCATCTTCCCGCACGTCGCGGGCTTCTCCGACGACCCGGCCAAGCTCGAGGAGGAGCGCCGCCTGGCCTACGTGGCCATCACGCGCGCCCGCAAGCGGCTCTTCCTCACCTACGCGGCGACGCGCCGCACATACGGTTCCACGCAGGCGAACCCGCGCAGCCGGTTCGTGGGCGAGATCCCCGCGGAGGACATCGAGTTCTCCGGCGTGGGATCCGCGGGCTTCGAGGGCACGGGCTGGGAGAAGCGCGGCGATCGCCACGGCACGTTCGGCTCCGGCGTGGGGTCGGATATGTACGGAGGCCGGGTGTTCGGCTCGTACACGCGCTCGACCGGCAGCGTCTCGCGGCGCACGCACATCAGCCCGGACGCGGGGCTCAAGCCCGCGACGTTCGGCAGCGGCACGAGCCGGGTCGCGCGCGGGCATGCGGCGGCGCCCAAGGTGGAGCAGCGGCGCCCGGACGCGGCGCGCGCCGCCGAGACCTTCGCGCCCGGCGACACCGTGAGCCATAAGACCTTCGGCACCGGCACGGTCATCAGCGCCTCGGGCGACATGATCGAGGTCAAGTTCGACAAGACCGGCCAGGTGAAGAAGCTCATGAAGGGGTTCGCGCCCATCGTGAAGGTGGGGTAGGGGAGCTGCTGGGGCGGTCGCCGTGCCGCCCTGCAGCGTTGCTGCATCGCCCCGTGGCGTCGGCCGCACCGCCTCATGGTGCCGTCGTGCCGCCCCGTGGTGCCGACCTTCTCTTCCACCGGGAAAACGCGGGGATGTCGGGGATCGCGGCAACGTTTCCGGCTTGCTATCGCTGTTGCGGAGGGGTTTGGTTCCCAAAGTGAGCGAAACGAGCGTTTTATGAGGGGGTGCCCAAGTAGCCGGGAATGCGGCAACCTCCCTACCTGCGCTTTCTTCAGCGTTCAACCCCTTGCTACTTCCGGGGGTGCCCATAAACCGTTCGTTTCGCGCACTTTGGGTTCGGGGAGGGTTGTACAGCGCCGTTTTTACCCGAACAAGTCAGTAGTTCCGCATACTTCAACGGGCGTGGGCGTGTCCGGCTACCTGGCGCGCCCCGCCACGTGCCTCGGCGTGCAGCGCTGCTGCGTTTCACCCTAAGACACGGTAGAATGGGACACCGTTTGAATGTATGAGCCGGCGCACCCGTGACGCGGGGCGCCATGGCGGATGTGGAGGGGCGCGGATGGCCGGCCAGACGGGCGCATCGCATGCAGCTGGGCAGGTATTGACCCCGCGGCAGGCGCTGTACGTGGGCGTGACCCTGTTCTCGATGTTCTTCGGCGCGGGCAACCTCATCCTGCCGCCCTTGCTCGGCGTGCAGGCGGGGTCGGAGGTGCTCCTGGCGCTCGCGGGCTTTTTGCTCACGGGCGTGGGTCTGCCGGTGCTCGGCATCGTTGCCGTGGCGCTTGCGGGCACCGTCCGCGAGCTCGCCGACCGCGTGCACCCGCTCTTCTCGCGCATCTTCGTGGCGGCCGTGTACCTCGCCATCGGGCCGTGCCTCGCGATCCCGCGCACCTCGTCCACGGCGTTCGAGATGCTCGAGCCGCTGCTGCCGACAGGCGTGCCCGTCGAGGCTGCGCGCCTCGCGTTCTCGGTCGCGTTCTTCGCGGTGGCGTACCTGCTCGCCATGCATCCCGGCAAGCTCACGCGGCTGCTGGGCAAGATCACCGGCCCCGCGCTCATTGCGCTCATCGTGGCGGTGGTGGGCGCATCGATCGCCGCGTACCTCGGCGGCGAGGTCGCGCCCGCTCCCGCGCCGAGCGCCCCGTACGATTCCGCCGCAGCCGTGCAGGGCTTCCTCACGGGCTACCAGACGATGGACTTGCTCGCATCGCTCACGTTCGGCCTCGTCATCGCCACGAACATCAACGCGCTCGGCGTGACCGAGCCCGGCCGCGTCATGCGCGCGGTATGCGTGGCGGGCGCCATCGCGGGCGCGCTGCTCATCGCGGTGTACGGAGGCCTTTGCCTCGTGGGCGCGGAGCTCGCCGTGCCGCTCGCCGGCGCGACGAACGGCGCGGTGGTCATCACGGCCTCGGCGACGCTCCACTTCGGCGGCGTCGGCACGGTGGTGGTCGCAGCGATCTTCCTGCTCGCGTGCCTCAACGTGTGCACGGGGCTCATCAGCTGCTGCGGTACGTATTTCGCCGAGGAGCTGCCGCGCGTGCCGTACCGCGCGTGGGCGCTCGGCTTCGCCGTGGTGTCGTGCTGTATCTCGAATTTCGGGCTCGATGCCATCCTCGCGTTCTCGGTGCCGCTGCTGAACGCGCTCTATCCTGTGGCGATCTGCCTGGTGATCATGGGCATGCTGCACCGCGCGTGCGACCGCGTGCCGCTCGTGTGGCGCTGGGTGGTCGGCCTTGTGGCCGTGGTGAGCGTCATCTGCTCCGTGCGCGATGCCTTCTTTCCCGGCGTGCATATCTGGTTCGACGCGCTCCCGCTCGCCGATTGGGGCATGGCCTGGGTCACCCCGGCGCTGCTCGGCGCACTCGTGGGCATTTGCGCATCGCTCGCCAAGCGCAAGCGGGTCGCGTAGGGGTCGGTTGTTCGGAACGTCGAGTCGGAATTAGGCATTTTGACGCATAGCGTTCCAGCTATCTGCACAATGTAAAAATGAAGAAATATCCATTTAAGGCTTGCAGAATGGTCGGGCCTCCCCTGGTCTTGCTTCTTTGCACGCTTTTGCCACAAGTCAAGTGAATCCATTGCATCTGTACCGATCTTCCTTCGAACCATAGGCTCTAGATATGGGGCTATACGCTATGGAATTTGTTCGAAGGAGGAAAGATGGAAGTTCTTGCCGGTGCCCTTGACTGGTTTGCAGGCCTCTCGTCTGCGGTTATTACCATGATCGGCATTTTCATCGTCGCGCTTGTTCTCGCTCGCTTGGGCGTGTTCGGATCGCTTCGTGCTGCCGTCCAGGTTTCGGCTGCGATCGTGGCTATGTCGACCATGACTGGTATGTTTGCAAGTGCGATGTCGCCCGTACTCTCCACCGTAGTTGAGTCGCTGGGGTTCAATCTAGACGTTATAGACCTTGGCAATCCTTCTGCATATCAGATTCTCTTTTCGTTACCATTCTACGCCCTGCTGCTGCCCATTGGCTTTTTGGTAAATGTTGTGCTCATCACCCTAAAGTTCACCGATACGCTTGATGTCGACATCTTCAACTACAGCGTGTTCTCGCTGAGCGGTGCCTACGTTTGGGCGATTACTGGGAACATCCCTCTTGCCATTGTCGCATTTGTGATAACCGAAATCGTGGTGCTCAAGCTCGCCGACATCACGGCGCCTAAGATTCAAGAGGCGTATGGCCTTGATGGTGTTTCGATTCCGCATGGTAACGCAGTCGTGTTCGCTCCTGTGGGCATGGCAGTGAACTGGGTAGTCGAAAAAATCCCCTTCTTGGCGAAGATTGACTGGTCGCCCGAGGCAATTGAGAACAAATTCGGTAAGGCGGTGCAGCCTTGGGTTATCGGTTTTGTTCTCGGTGTCGTTTTCGGCATCGTTGGCGGCCAAGGGTTTGACGGCACGCTCATGCTTGCTATCAGTACCGCTTCATTCATGATTATCTTCCCCCGCATTGCAAACACGCTGATCGAGGGCATCACTCCCGTGGCAGACGGCATGCGTGAACACTTTGGTAAGCGTTTCAATCGCGATCTGAACATCGGCCTTGACGCTGCAATTCTGGTGGGTGAGCCCGATGTCATGGCCACGGGCATCATCGTGACCCCATTTGTTGTGCTCCTTGCATTCATCCTTCCTGGTAACCGCGTCATGCCGCTTGCCGACCTTGCTGTTGCAGCGCCGTTTCTTGTGAGCTGCTGCATGCCGTATGTGAAGAAGAATATCTTCCGCGGTTTTATTTGCGGAATCATCATCATGATCATTTCGCTTTACATGTGCTCGCTTACTGCGGACTGGTATACGCAGGTGGCAGTGCTTGAGGGTACGCCATTCGAATCGATTACCACGTCACTTGGCTTCGCTTCTTCGTGGTTGAGCGCGCTCATCGGTCAAATAACCGCGTTCTTCATGTAGCCGACCAAGCGGAATCAATCTGACGGCATGCATTCCATTTCTGGGCGGTCGCGCGCGCGGCATCTCCCATCTACCGCTCGCGACCGCCCCATCAAACCATTAGTGACATCTAGAAAGTAGGGATTGACATGATTACCAAGAAAATCGTTGTGGCGTGCGGCACCGGTGGTATTACCTCCCGCAATATCGGTCTCAAAATTAAGGACTACCTTGCCGGAAAGGGCATTGAGGCTAGTGTGGAGACCTGCAAGCTTGTCGAGGTCAAGGAAGTGGCCGCTACGCAGCATCCCGACCTTGTGTGTTCAGCGTCTGCGCTTCCCTCGCTCGACTGTCCGACGGTGCGCGCGACGGCAATTCTGACAGGCGTTGGAGCCGATCGCGTTCTTGAGCAGATTTACGACCTCCTCAAATAGACATGCCATTGCAGCGCATTAGATATGAAGGATTTGGCTATGGAAACACAGCAAATAGACCTCGACTTGGAGGTGCTCGGGTCGTATTTCGCGGATGACGCGGATGCGCCAGCAACTTGGGAGGAGGCACTGCGCACGCTAGGTGCGGCGTTCGTGGAGCACGGCTGCGCTACCCCTGAATACATTGAAGCTGCTGTTACGCGCGAGCGTGCCTTCCCAACCGGTCTTGACCTGGGCGCATGGGCGGTCGCGCTGCCTCACGGTGATCCGATTGGCGTCTTGCACGGTGCTATATCTGTTGGCCGATTCGAGCGACCTGTGCGTTTTCGTCGTATGGATGACGCGGAGCGGGAAGTGGAGGTTGAAGCGGTCTTCTTCATGGCGGTCGATGATCCCGAGCGTCATCTCGCAGTGCTCTCGAAGCTCATGGAAGTGATTGGCAGCGGTTCGTGTCGTCGGGAGATGCTTGTCGCGTACGACGGTGAAGCCATTGCAAATGTAGTTAAACAACAGCTCGAGCGTTTCTAGGGGTGTGATTGAAATGAATTGCATGCGAGTTTCGCTTGCCAATAAGAAACTGAGCGGGGATAAGGTGCTTGTCGCATATTATCCGCTTTGTGACCCAGCGATTGGCGATGCTGTTGATGCTGCTGGAATGTATCTTGACGCGGGTGCAGACGTGCTTGAGATGGGTATCCCATACGCAGACCCGTGTCTCGATGGCGCAACGGTGCGGGCATCCATGGAGCGCGCGCTTGCACAGCATGCGCCCGAAGACGCATGGGACGATATCGCCCGCATCAGGTCGGCATATCCTGCGGCAAACTTACAGGTTATGTGCTATGGAGACATCATTAGCGGTATGGGTGTTGATGCATTTGCCGCTCGCGTAGCAGAGAGCGGGGCGAATGCCGTTCTCTCTCCGGATTACCCCGATGCCAATCGCGACGAACTTGATGAGAAGCTTGCTGCTTACGATGTGCTCTCGCTCAAGTTCGTCCCATACAATCTTGACGCTGTAGATATCGAATCTCTGCGCCCTTATGATGACGGCTATCTGTTTATGCAGGCCGTTGATGGCGCAACGGGCGCGCGCTCTGAGGTCGATCCTCACGTTGGGGATAATATCTCCGCACTTAAGCGCGCTGGATTCAAGTCGAATCTTTGTGCCGGTTTTGGTGTATCCTCTGCATCTGATGCGCGGGAGCTTGTCACGCTTGGCGCGGATGGCGTCATTGTCGGCAGCGCAATCATCTCCGCTGCGCTTGAAGGACGGATGGCAGAATTCATCGCGAGCCTTCGGGCGGCGCTTGATAGCTTTGGAACGGCTTAATGAGATGGGTGAGCTGGTGTCAATCAGCAGGCGTTGCCTTCAGGAATTTCGATTGCTGGTTGAGGCTGCCGGCTCGCCTATGACGCTTCGGGCGCTTGCGCAATCCGTTGATGTGAGCGAGCGGACGGTACGCTATGATCTCGAGTCTCTGGAAACTTGGTGCCACGGGCGCGATATCTTGCTCGTTCGTCGCCGTGGGGTCGGGGTGTTTATCGATCGCGAAAGCCTTCCAAGGGCGCGGGATGTGCTTCATGAAGCAGGATCGCTTACCGGCGTATTTCTCAGCGCAGATGAGCGTATGCGAAGCGTTGTTTCAGCCATTCTTACTGGGGAAGAAGAGCGCACCCTCGACGAGCTTGCTAGTCGTTTCGATGTAAGCAGGTCCACAATTCTGCGCGATATGGATGGTGTCGAGGGTTGGTTCAAGAACCATGGGCTGACCGTCGCTCGTCATCAAAAGCGGGGTATTAGGCTTTGCGCAAATGAGATGCAGCGGCGTCTTGTTATGGTTGATTTTTGTCGTGAGGAGGTCGGTCTTTCACCGCTTTCGTGGAGCCACATTGCCACTGCTGAAGCTGAGGTAGAGGCGGCCGGGCTCTTCGGCTTGCTTGATCGACACGATTTCATCGATGCCATTGACGCGCTCGATCGCCAGACCGAGGTGGAGGGTGAGGAGCTTACCGACGATTCGTTCATCATGGTTTCCTACTATCTCGCGATTATGCGGGTGCGTATCGCACGGGGATGCTTTGTTGGTGCTGATGATTGCCGTCTGCCGGCGCGCTCAATGCAAACAGCGGGCGAGCTGCTTGAGCGAATGCTCCGACAAGGTGATTCACGGCTTTGGGAAACATTAGACGATGCTGCTCGCACATCCGAGCAGCACGTACTCGCCGCGGTTCTGGATGCCTCCGGCCGTGCTCAGTCGCGGGATTATCCTGTAGGCGAACTTGCAGTGCGCGTGTACGGTGCGCTTATTACAGCGATGTCAGCTCATTTTGGATTCGATTTCACCATTGAACATGAGCTCATGGCAGCGCTTAAGAACCATATCGATGCAATGCTTGCTCGTAATGAGATTGGAATTGGATATGGCGAGCTTGCTCCGCTCGAAGTAACCGAGCGTTTTCGCGATGCTGCCGAGATTTGTCGGGCGGTCATTGATCGATACTGTGACCAGGTGGGGCTTCACATCAGTGATGCGGAGTTGTCGTACATCGTATTGTATTTCGCGGCCGCGCTTGAGCGTTTTAATACGGCGCCCGAAATGGATCGTTCTCTTCGCGTTGTGCTTGTATGCGGCGCGAATATCGCAACCGTTGCATTTCTTGAACGCGCCCTCAAGCGTACTTTTCCAGCGTTGCGCATCGTAAGGAGCATCTCGGCTTCCCAGCTGAGGGAATGTGACTGTGCCGATTTTGATGTCATTTTAACGACGGTTGCCATAGACCGCGTATTACCGCGCCCCATCATTCGCGTGAGCCCCATGCTCACACGGCTTGATGTACGTCGCATCGGTGCGTTCCTGCATGATCGAAATGGTGGATTTGAGCGTCCAGATCCTGTTTCGGACATTTTAGAGATTGTCGAAGGGGCTTCGGAAATACAGGATGCGGAAGAGCTGCGCTCAAGACTGCAACGGTATTTTGATAAGGCGGGAATGACGCATGGCAATCTTGAGCCAGAAAACGAGTGCCACCCTCATGAAGATGTGCTCCCGAGTCTCGCGGATAGCGTGCCGCGCCGTTTCGTCCGTGCGCATATCCAGGCGCCAAATTGGGAGAGCGCTGTGCGTCTCGCAACAGGTCCCATGCTTCAAGCTGGAGCCATGACCGAAGAATATCTGCAAGGAATCTTCGACTTGAGTCGGCGCTATCAACAGTTCGGTGTTATCTGCCCAGGACTTTGCATGCCGCATGCGAATGCAGATCCTGATAACGAGCTCTCGTTGTCGCTCGTTACGTTCGAGCGCCCATTTGATGTGGACATGGGGCAAGAGCATCGTGTTCCCATCAAGGTCATGTTTGTCATTGCGCCTGTTGATGGTTCTCGTCATAGTCGCATCGTTGATGAACTTATCACGCTATGCGACAGCTTCCCGAAGTTTGTCGATGATCTTGCCGCTGCCGAGTCTTCAGATGAGCTGTATCGTTCCTTTCTGCGCGCGTGTGCACGTCTTGAGGGATGAAGCCGAGCGAATCCTATCTTTTGGAATAAGGTTCGAATACCTCTGGTTCATTTATCATTGTCCCGCTTTCCGCCCTGCCGCGCCGGCGCGCTTACCGAATCTCCGGCGCCATCCGTTCCGCGCCGTGCCACAATAGCAGCTGATGTGGCGAATTCGACCGCGCGGGCGCGCCGGCGCTCGGCGGGCATTACGAAAGGACGGGCATATGGCAGCGAACGACAAGCTCTTCATCGGCCTCGATGTGGGCGGGACCTCGGTCAAGATGGGGCTTTTCACCGAAGACGGCGAGCTCATCGGGCGGGGCAGCGTGCCCACCCCTCCGCTCATCGATTCCGACGGCTACGCCGCGGTGACGGACGGCATCTCGAAGGTGCTCGCTGCCTCGAGCGCCGAGGTCGACGCGGTGCACGGCATCGGCCTCGCCATCCCGTGCCCCGTGCCGGCGGACGGCGTCATCCGCATGCAGGCGAACATCCAGATCAACGCGCCCGGCCTCGAGGCGGCGCTCCAGCGGCACTGCCCCAACGCTACGGTGAAGTTCGAGAACGATGCGAACGCCGCCGCGATGGGCGAGCTGTGGGCCGGTGCGGCGCGCGGCCGTAAGAGCTGCGTCTTCGTGACCATCGGGACGGGCGTGGGCGGCGGCATCGTCGTCGACGGCCATGTGGTCTCGGGCGTGGCGGGCGCGGGCGGCGAGATCGGCCACCTGTGCATGAACCCGGACGAGGAGCGCGTCTGCGGGTGCGGCGGCAAGGGTCACCTCGAGCAGTACGCCTCCGCGACGGGCATCGTGACGAGCTACCTCGAGGAATGCGAGAAGCGCGACCGCGAGCCCGTCGCGCTCGACGGTCCGTCCGACTCGCGCTCCGTGTTCGCCGCGGCGAAGGACGGCGACGAGGCGGCGTGGGCTGCCATCGACATCATGTGCGATTACCTGGGCCGCGCGCTCTCGATGATCGCGAATGTGGTGGATCCCGAGGCGTTCGTGCTCGGCGGCGGCACCTCGAACTCCTCCGACCTCTTCCTCGAGCGCCTCGAAGCGAGCTACCGCCGCTACGCCATCCCGGTCACGGCGGACAAGCCCATCGAGATCGCGTCGCTCAACAACGACGCGGGCATCTACGGCGCCGCGTACGTGGCGCTGCAGGCGGCGGCCGCGTAGATAGATAATAGACATAGCTAGGCGTTCGCTCGCATTCCGAAAGCGTCGCATATCTCGGGGGTGGATCGCGTATAAGCGGTTCATCCCCGACTTATGCGACGCTTTTCGCGCGGGCGGGCGGGAAAGTCGCGCGCCGCGTGTTCGCGCGGACAGGCGGAAAAGTCGCGCGCCACGCGTTCTCGCGGGCAGGCGGGAAAGCCGCGTGCCACGCGTCTGCGCGGGCAGGCGGGAAAGCCACATGCCCGCGCCCCCCCCGGCGTTACAGGCGGTCGAAGTAGTCGGGGAAGGCGTCGGTCACGGCGAGGTACTCGGAGAACATGAGGTGCGCGTGCGCGATGGAGAGGAAGTTCGCTTCCTCGGGGTCGTGGCTCGTGATGGCCTTGAGCATCTGGTGGTGCTGGTTCATGATGGTGTCCCACTCGAGGCCTTTGACCTGCGTGCGAAGCCAACGGAAGCGCTGGAGATGCGTGTTGTGCGCCTCCAGCGTGGACCATACGGTGTGACGGCCGGCGATCTTGAAGATGAGCTCGTGGAAATCGTTGTCGTGCTCGAAGAACGCGCGCGCGTCGCCGCTTGCCACGGCCTGTTCCTGCAGGTCGATGACGTGCTCGAGCGAGTCGCGGCCCTCGTCGGTGAGGCGCGCGCAGCATTCCATGATCACGCTGCTCTCGAGGTGCTCGCGCATGAAGCGGGCATCCTCGGCGCGCTGCAGGTCGATGCGCGAAACGTAGGTGCCGCTCTGCGGGATGGTGTAGACGAGGCCGAGCTCGGAAAGGCGCACGAGCGCCTCGCGCACCGGCGTGCGGCCGAGGCCGAACTGCTCCTCGAGGTCGCGGACGGAGAGCTTCTGGCCGGGGGTGAGGTCGCAGTAGATGATGTCGCGGCGCAGCGTATAGTATGCGACGTAGGAGAGCGACGGGTAGCCGGCTTGTTCGGTGGTGGTTTCGGCCATGATGGCACCTTTCTGGGGCCGTGTGCGGGCGGCGGTCGTGCTGTATAGATGCGGCGCGGAGGGTGCGGCGCCATGAGTATGGTAGCCCCTCCCCGCGTACCCTCTGTTATATCAGTTCGACGCGCGCCGTGCCAGCTGAGGCGGGGGATGCGCGCGAGCACGGCGCGTCGCGAAGGGGTCTTGGAGCGGCCGCAGGCTGCTCGTTCGGGCGCGACGGCCGCTCCCATAGAGCCGTTACGCGGAGCGCCCGAACCTCGCGCTGGACCTCAGACTGATATATCAGATACGCTGAATGTACAACTCAGCGCGGAAAATCGACCGTTCGCAGAAGCATTATCAGGAAAAACGTTACTGCAGCATAGGGCTCCCCTCAATCTGATATATTAGAAATCGGTTCGATACAGAGGAACCTGTACCCTGCGTATCGACGCGATGCGACGGCCGGGAGGCATCCGCATTGCCTCACCGCGCTGTGGTCGTTCCGGGATCTGGATGATGGGAGTTGTTCGCATGGTCTCGCTGAAGCATTGGCAACTGTCCCGCGACGAGCTTACGAAGATGGGGGTGAAGCTCCCCTCGTTCGACGTCGACGCGACGCGTGCCGCCGGCGCGCGCCAGCCGGCTTGGATCCACTTCGGCGGCGGCAACCTCTACCGCGCCTTCCACGCCGAGATCGCCCAGGATGTCATGGACGCCGGCGGGCTCGACCGCGGCGTCGTGGTGGTCGAGACCTTCAGCCCCTTCACCGTCGACGAGGTCTACGCCCCGTACGATGAGAACATCCTGCAGGTCATCATGCACGAGGACGGTGCGCTCGAGGAGCGCGTGCTCGCGAGCACCGCGGCCTCGCTCTTCTGCAACCCCAAGCGCCCGGACGACTACGCCCAGGTTCAGAAGTATTTCGAGAGCGACGAGCTGCAGTTCGCGTCGTTCACCATCACCGAGAAGGGCTACGCGCTCAAGGATCCCTCGGGCGAGTTCTTCGGCTACGTCGCCGCCGAGATCGCGAACGGCCCCGAGGCCGCGGCGAGCACGATGGGCATCGTGGCCGCGCTGCTGCTCGCCCGCTACGAGGCGGGTGCCGCGCCCATCGCCCTCGTCTCGACGGACAACTTCTCGCAGAACGGCCGCCGCTTCCGCGACGCCGTGCTCACCATCGCGAACGGCTGGTACGAGGCCGGGCACGTGAGTCAGGGCTTCATCGAGTACGTCTCGGACGAGTCGCGCGTGAGCTTCCCGTGGTCCATGATCGACCGCATCACCCCCAACCCCGCCGAGGCCGTGGCGCAGCGCCTGGCCGCCGAGGGCTGGAGCGACCTGCCGCTCATCCCGAACGGCCCGGTGAACTTCGCCGGCTTCGCGAACACCGAGCAGGTGCACTACCTCGTGGTCGAGGACAGCTTCCCCAACGGCCGCCCCGCGCTCGAGCTCGGCGGCGTGATCCTCACGGATCGCGAGACGGTGGACAAGGCCGACACCATGAAGGTCACCACCTGCCTGAACCCGCTGCACACCGGTCTTGCCGTCTACGGCTGCCTGCTGGGCTACACGAAGATCGCCGACGAGATGCGCGACGAGGACCTCGTGGCGCTCGTGAAGCGCCTCGGCTACGACGAGGGCATGCCCGTGGTCGTGAACCCCGGCGTCATCGACCCCAAGGAGTTCATCGACGTGCTCGTGGAGCATCGCCTGCCGAACCCGAGCCTGCCTGATGCCCCGCAGCGCATCGCGCAGGACACCTCGCAGAAGCTGCCCATCCGCTACGGCCACACCATCAACGCCTACCTCGCGGCGGGCAAGAGCACGAGCTCGCTCGTGGGCATCCCGCTCGTGATCGCCGGCTGGCTGCGCTACCTCGAGGCCGTGGACGACACGGGCGCCGCCTTCACGCCGAGCCCCGACCCGCTGCTCGCGGGGCTGCAGAAGCGCCTCGCCGACGGCGGCATCGAGCTGGGCGTGACGGACGCCGCGGCCATCCACGCCACCATGCAGCCGATCCTCTCCAATTCGGAGATCTTCGACTGCGACCTGTACGAGGCCGGCCTGGGCGATCGCATCGAGGGCATGTTCGCCGAGCTCAACGCCGCGCCCGGCGCCGTCCGCGCGACGCTGCACGCCCATCTCGCCGCGTAGCCGCACGGGGCTGGCGCGGGCTAAGCCTGTCCCCGAATGTAGCAAAAAGTAACGTTTTGAACCCGTCCCTAAATGAGAGGAAGATCATGGAGCTGACATTCCGCTGGTATGGACCGAACGAGGAGAAGATCACCCTCGAGCAGATCCGCCAGATCCCCGGCTGCTCGGGCATCGTGGGCACGCTGTTCGACATCCCCGTGGGCGAGGTGTGGCCGCGCGAGCGCATCCACGCCCTGCGCGAGATGGTCGAGGCGAACGGCCTCACCCTCAAGGTCATCGAGAGCGTGAACGTTTCGGATGACATCAAGATCGGCACCGCCAAGCGCGATGAGCACATCGAGGCGTACAAGGAGACCATCAAGAACCTCGGCCAGGAGGGCGTGAAGGTCATCTGCTACAACTTCATGCCGGTCTTCGACTGGGTGAAGAGCGACCTCGACTACAAGCTGCCCGACGGCTCCTCCACGCTCGCGTTCGTGAAGGCGAACATCCCGGACGACCCGCAGGAGATCATCGACACCGTGGCCGAGGGCTCCGGCGACTTCACGCTCCCCGGCTGGGAGCCCGAGCGCCTGGCGCAGGTGAAGAGCCTGCTCGACGCCTACAAGGACGTGGACGAGGAGAAGCTGCGCGAGAACCTCGTCTACTTCCTCAAGGCCATCATGCCCGTGTGCGAGGAGTACGACGTCAAGATGGCCATCCACCCGGACGACCCGCCGTACAGCATGTTCGGCCTGCCGCGCATCATCAAGAACCGCGAGGACCTCGACTGGCTCTGCAACGCCGTGGACACGCCCTACAACGGCATCACGCTCTGCTGTGGCTCCATCGCCGAGGAGCCGGGCAACGACATCTACAGCATCCTCGCCGAGTTCACGCGCCGCGGCCGCATCCACTTCGTGCACATGCGCAACATCAAGTACATCAACCCCGAGGAGCCGGGCAACAAGGACTTCTACGAGGCCCCGCACCCCAGCTGCTGCGGCTCGCTCGACATGTACAAGATGATGCGCGCCCTGCACGACAACGGCTTCGAGGGCTTCATGCGCCCCGACCATGGCCGCATGATCTGGGGCGAGACCGGGCGCCCGGGCTACGGCCTCTACGACCGCGCCCTCGGCATCGCCTACATCAACGGCATGTGGGAGGCTATCGAGAAGTCGAGCAAGTAGGGGCCTTGGGGCGGGGCGGCGGGTATTCCCCGCTGCTTCAGACAGTCCTCGCTCGCTTCGCTCGCTGCGGAACTCGCATCGGGGAATACCCGCCGCCCCGCACAGAGCGGTGACGTGCTCGACTCCTCGTAGGCGAGAACTGGTTTTCAATCCCTGGCCCTTTTGGGGCTGGGGATTTTTTCTACCTGTGGGTGATAAAAAGGTGACTGACACCAAATTATCACTGGGCGCGGGGATTCGTGCAACGCGCGGGGCGGGGGAGGGGGCGAAGACTTGCACGAATCGCGCGGGCTCCTTCCCGTACCATGGGGTCATGAGGGGGGGTTCCATGATGACCGAATTGCTCGACGACGCGCAGTGCCGTTTGGTGGACTGCATCGATGCGCATCCCGGCGCGACGGCGGGCGAGCTCGCGGTCATGCTCGGGAGCGACCCCGCCCACGTGCGCGCGAGCATCGAGGTGGCGAACCGCTCGCTCAGCCCCTGCGCGCGCATCGCCGTGGAGCGCGACGGCTTCAAGCTCCTCGTGGACGACGAGGACGCGTTCGTCGCGTGGCGGCGCCGCTTCGGCGGGATGCTGTGGCCGCAGATCCCCGAGACGCGTCAGGACCGCATCTCCTTCCTGGTGAACGACCTGCTCACGCGCGACGACTGGGTCACGGTCGAGGCGCTCGCCAAGACCCTCTTCTGCTCGCGGCGCACCGTGGCCTACGACCTCACGGGCGTGGAGGAGTACCTCGCCCACTTCGACCTCACGCTCGAGCGCCGCCCGCGCTATGGGGTGCGCGTCGAGGGTACCGAGGTCAAGCGCCGCATCTGCCTGGCGAACAATGCGCTCGACCGGCTGGCCGAGGCGGATGAGCTCGCCGAGGGCAGCGAGCGCGGCGCGTCGGGCGACGGCGTCGTGCGGCACAACTTCCGCCTCGAGAGCATCGCCGCCTGCGTCGACGAGGCCGTCGAGCGCCACGGGTTCACCGTGAACTCCGTCGCGTACCAGAACCTCCTCGTGCACATCGCCATCGCGGTGGCGCGCATCCGCTCCGGGCGCTACGCCGCCGAGGACGTGATCGACGTCGACCGCATCAAGCGCGACCAGGTGTGGGAGGTCGCCCAGGAGATCGCCGGGAACCTCTCCCGCGCGTTTACGATCTCCGTTCCGGAGCCCGAGGTTGCCTACCTCGCGGTGCACCTCGCCGGCAAGCGCGTCCAGCTGCCCGACTCCCCGTCGGAGTCCGCCGAGGGCGCGGCCGTCTCGGACGAGGCGTGGGAGGTCGCCGGCCAGATGATCGCCGCGGCCGACACCGCCTTCAGCACGGGGCTCGGCGACGACCTCGAGCTGCACATGAACCTCGCGCGCCACCTGGGGCCGCTCTCCGTGCGCCTGCGCTACCACATGCGCCTCGAGAACCCGCTCCTCGGCGACATCCGGGCGCGCTATCCCTTCGCATTCGCCTGCGCCCTCGAAGCGGCGCGCGTGCTGTTCGAGCGCTATGGCTCCCCCGTGAGCGACGATGAGGCGGGTTACCTCGCCCTCGCGTTCGCGTTGGCGCTCGAACGCCGCCGCGCCCGCCAGTCGCGCCCCAAGAACATCATGATCGTGTGCGCGTCGGGCCGCGGCAGCGCGCGCCTGCTCGCCATGCGGTGCCGCGAGGAGTTCGGCCCGCAGCTCGGCACCATCAAGACCTGCGACGTCTCGCGGGTCGCCGGCGCCGATTTCTCGCAGATCGACTACGTCTTCACCACCGTGCCCCTGCCCGTGGCCGTCCCCGTGCCGGTGCGCGCCGTCGGCTACTTCCTCGATGCCCGCGACGTCGCCGGCGTCCAGGAGCTCTTCCACGCCTCCGAGCGCGCCGCGGCCCGCGCGTCGCAGTGGTTCGACCCGCGCCTGTTCATGCCGCACCTCGCCGCCACGACGCGCGATGAGGTCATCGCGGCCCTGTGCGAGCGCGCCGCCTCCGTCATGCCGCTCACGGGCGACGTCGCGGAGCTCGTGCGCCAGCGCGAGGAGAGCGCGCCCACCTCGTTCGGCAACCTCGTGGCCATGCCGCACCCGCTCGTCTCGGTGACGGGCCGCACGTTCGTGTGCGCGGCCTGCCTCGACGAGCCGGTCGACTGGGCGGGCAAGCCCGTCCGGGTGGCGCTGCTCGTGTGCGTATCGGACGACCCGGATGAGGACCTCCATGATTTCTACCAGGCCATGCTCTCCTTTGCGGGAAGCGCATCGGCCGTATCGCGCCTGCTTGGCGACCAGCGCTTCGAGACCCTGCTGGACGTCATGGGCTGCGTCGGGACCGCATCGGATGCACGAGGGGAGGTACAAGCATGACGGACGAGGAAATCGTGATGAAGCTCATCGTGCCGGCGGGCGAGGCCAAGGCCCGCGCGATCGAGGCCATCGCCGCCGCCCGCACGGGCGCGTTCGACCGCGCCGACGAGCTCATGGCCCAGGCGGACAAGGCGATCGTCGAGGCGCACGAGCACCAGAGCGAGGAGATCCGCCGGATCCTGAACGGCGGCGAGAGCGACGGCGTCTCGCTCATCATGGTGCACGGCCAGGACCATCTCATGAACGCGATCACCACGATCGACCTGGCGAAGCAGATCGTCGCGCTCGTGCGCGAGCGCGCGGTATAGCCTCGCGGCGCGGACACGCGCGCCGAGGCACCCGCTTATCCAGCAAGCAAAGGAAGAAAGGAAGGATACGATGACGCGCAAGATCTACCTGTTCTGCAGCGCCGGCATGTCGACGAGCATGCTCGCCCAGAACATGCAGAAGGCGGCGGATGCCCACAAGCTCGACATCCACGTCGAGGCGTTCCCCACCGGCAAGATCTCCGACCTGGTCGAGAGCGACCATCCGGATGTGATCCTACTCGGTCCGCAGGTGAGCTTCAACTTCGAAGAGGTGAACGAGAAGTACGGCGCCACGACCCCCGTGGGCGTGATCGACTCCGCCGACTACGGCACCCTGAACGGCGAGCGCGTGCTCAAGTACGCGATCTTGCTGCTGAAGAAGCACAAGGCGGCATAGGTCGTTGCGCCAACATCGGTTCCGCATACCGCCTTGCACTATACGAAAGGATACTATATGAGCTCCTCATCCAAGGTCCTCGACGTCATCGAGGATAAGCTCATGCCGCTCGCGACGGTGGTGGGCAAGAACAAGTACCTGCTCACGCTGCGCGACACGTTCGCGACCATCATGCCGCTCGTCATCGCGGGCTCGCTGTTCACGCTCGTCAAGAGCTTCCCGGTCGAGGCCTGGACGAACTTCCTCACGACCACGATGCTCGGGTCGATCTCGCTGTCCGACCTCATCAACGTGCCCTCCGCGTGCACGCTGTCGCTCCTCGCGATGTTCGTGGCGTTCCTCGTGGGCTACAACTTCGCCGAGCACGAGAAGATCTCCGACCGCATCGCCGCCGGCCTCATCTCCTTCGTGGCCTGGATCATGCTCATGCCGCAGATCACCGAGTTCACGCCCGAGGGCTCGATCGAGGTCTTCAACGTGGCGAGCATCCCCACCGGCTGGGTGGGCTCCAAGGGCGTGTTCGTCGCCATCGTCATGGGCTTCCTCTCGGTGAAGATCTACGGCCTCATGGTGAAGAACGGCCCCACCATCAAGATGCCCGAGGGCACGCCGCCTTCGGTCTCCCGCTCCTTCGCCGCGCTCATCCCCGGCACCGTGACCATCTTCGTGGCCCTCGTGCTGCGCCTCGTGTTCGCGCTCACGCCCTGGGGCGACGCCTTCTCGTTCATCTACAGCTTCCTGCAGATCCCGCTGCAGAACCTCGGCGGCACCGTGTTCGCGCAGGCCTTCGTGTACCTCTTCGCGCACGTCCTCTGGTTCTTCGGCATCCACGGCACGAACATCACGGACTCCGTGTACGCGCCCATCCTGCTGTCGCTCTCCGAGCAGAACACGGCCGCCCTCGCCGCCGGCCTGCCCGCGACGAACATCATCAACCACCAGTTCCAGGCGTGCTTCGCCAAGTACGGCGGCGCCGGCTCCACGCTGTCGCTCGTGATCGCGATGCTGCTCTTCTGCAAGTCCAAGCGCATCACCATGCTCGGCCGCCTCTCCATCGCGCCCGGCATCTTCAACATCAACGAGCCCATCATGTTCGGCCTGCCCATGGTGCTCAACCCCATCATGCTCATCCCGTTTTTGCTGTGCCCGATGATCAACATCTTCGGCTCCTGGGCCGTCATGGCCGCCGGCCTCGTGCCCGTCGCGACCGGCCCGATCCTCACCTGGTCCACGCCGGCCATCCTCTCCGGCTTCCTGCTCGCCGGCTGGCAGGGCGCGGTGCTCCAGGTGGTGCTCATCATCATCGGCGTGTTCGTGTACCTGCCGTTCATCAAGACGCTCGACAAGCAGTACCTTGCCGAGGAGGCTGCCGCCCAGGAGGCGGACGCCGCGAGCGAGCTCGACGACCTCGACCTCGATTCACTCGACCTCGACGCGCTCTAATGCACTGAGGGGAAGGGCGCGGGGCGGAGTCTCTCCCCGTCCCGCGCCCGCCGGTGCCGCCCGTCTCCTTTCCGGCACCGGCGCCCCTGGGCATCCTGCCGGCTCCGGCACGCGGCTGGCGCCGGCACGCGGCGAGCGCGTCTGCTGCCGCGCCATCGCCGGCCTGCTACAACCCTACGGTTTCGATTTCTGAAAGGGGCGTTCCCATGCGTCGCCTAGGTATCTCCGTCTATCCCGAGCACTCGACCCCCGAGGCCGACCGCGCGTATCTGGAGCGCGCGGCGGCGCACGGCTTCACCCGCATCTTCACCTGCCTGCTTTCGGTGGACAAGGGCGCGGAGGAGACCGTCGAGGAGTTCGGCTCGTTCATCTCCTATGCGCACGACCTGGGCTTCATGGTCGCGGTCGATACGAACGAGACCGTGTTCGAGCGCCTGGGCGCCACGCCGTTCGACATCGCGCCGTTCGCGAAGATGGGCGTGGACATCATCCGCCTCGACAGCCACTTCGGCGACCGGGGCAACATCGTGCTCACGCGCAACCCCTACGGCATCGGCATCGAGTTCAACGCGAGCCATAACCACCCGCTCGCGAACCTCATCGAGCGCGGCGCGAACGCGAAGAACATGGTCGCGTGCCACAACTTCTACCCCGAGCCCTACACGGGGCTCTGCGAGGAGTACTCCGAGCGCTACTCGAAGATCTACAAGGATCTGAGCATGCCGCTCGCGGCGTTCGTCTCGAGCCAGCAGCCCGACACCTTCGGCCCCTGGCCGGTGTTCGCGGGCCTGCCCACCTGCGAGGACGACCGTCACCGCCCCATCGACCTGCAGGTGCGCCACGTGATCGCGAGCGGGCTGGTGGACGACGTGATCATCGGCAACTGCTTCGCCTCCGAGGACGAGCTCGCCGCCATGGCCGCGGTGGACCTCACGCGCGTGCGCTGCCGCATCGACCTCGATGAGGGCATCTCCGAGGCCGAGCGCGAGATCGTGTTCGACTTCGACCACGCCGCGCGGCACGACCCGTCGCCGTACATGATCCGCTCCTCGTGGTCGCGCTCGTCCTTCCGTGAGCGCCAGATCGCCCCGCGCGCGTTCGACGCGCCCGTGTTCACGAAGGGCGACGTGCTCGTGGTGAACGACAACATGGCGCACTACCGCGGCGAGATCCAGATCGCCACGCGCGACATCCCCAACGACGGCGTGCGCAACCGCGTGGGCCGCATCCCCGAGGAGGAGCAGTTCCTGCTCGACTACATCCTGCCGGAGCACCCGTTCGGGTTCATTCGGTAGGGCATACGGACGATCTGCCCCGCGGGAGGCGCCTCGCGCGCCGGCCTGCGCGGGGCGTGCGATGAAAGGCGAGGACGAGATGGGCAAACGGTCTGGTAGCAGCGCAAAGGTGCTGGCACCCGCGACGTTCTGGCGGCGCGGCGCGGCGTTCGCGTTCGATTGGTACGTGGGCGCGCTCGCCACGTCGCTGCCCATCGCCTTCGTCGCCTCGATGCAGGGGCGCGAGGTCACCGACCAGCTCATCTCGACCTTCGCCGCGCCCTACGGCCTGTATGCGGGCATCGCCGGGCTGCTCGCGGGACTCGTATATTACGCGGTCGTGCCCATGGCGTGCGCGGGTCAGACGCTCGGGAAGCGCCTGCTCCGCGTGCGGATTGTCGCGGTGGGCGGCGGCGAGGCCTCGCCTGTGGCGCTCGCCGTGCGCCAGGTGCTGGGCATGATGCTCATCGAGGGCGCCGCGGTGGGCACGAGCACGGTGATCCGCGGGCTCGTGGAGATCGCGACCGGTTCAGTCCTGCCCACGTGGGCATACGCGGTGAGCTTCGCCATCACGCTTGCGAGCGTGGCGCTCTTCGCCTTCAGGCGCGACGGCCGCGCGCTCCACGACCTGCTCGCCGGGACGATGGTCGTGGACGCGTAGGGCAAGCCGCGACCGCGTGCCTGTCCGGTAGCGGCCCGCTTCGACGCCCCGTCGAGCCGTTGCGCCGTCGGGGGCTACCGCTCGCGTATTTCCGCCATCCAGCCTGCAGCGACGTTTCCCATTTCTGATATATTAGTGGCAAGATCAGCGCATGCAGGCGGGTGCTTGATGCGTCGGCTTCACTGGGAGCCGCGGAGGTACCGATGGGCTTGGTTCCCGTCCCAGGCCCGTCTCAAGGAGGCGGTCATGCTACTCAACGACGATTTCCTGCTCACGACCGATTGGGCGAAGAAGCTCTATCACGACCACGCGGAGCACATGCCCATCATCGACTACCACTGCCACCTCTCCCCGAAGGAGATCTGGGAGAACGAGAGCTTCGGCAACCTCGCCGAGATCTGGATCTGCAAGGACGGCGCCGGTGACCACTACAAGTGGCGCCTCATGCGCGCGGCGGGCGTGCCCGAGGAGCTCATCTCGGGTGACGGCGACGATTACGAGAAGTTCCTTGCGTTCGTGAAGACCGTCGAGCAGGCGCCGGGCAACCCCATCTTCGAGTGGAGCCACCTGGAGCTGCGCCGCTTCTTCGGCATCGAGGACGTCATCTGCGAGAAGAACGCCCAGAGCATCTGGGAGCGCGCGAACGAGCGCATCGCCTCCGATGACTTCCGCCCGCGCCAGATCATCAAGAACGCCGGCGTGAAGGCGCTCTGCACCACCGACGACCCGGCGGACGATCTGGCCTACCACAAGCAGCTCGCCGAGGTCGAGGACCTGGGCTTCAAGGTGCTGCCCACCTACCGTCCCGACGGCCTCATGGGCATCGACCGCCCCGACTTCGCCGCGTACTGCGACCGCATCGGCGAGGCCGCCGGCGTTGACGCGCACAGCTTCGCCGGGCTCGTCGAGGCCGCGGCGCAGCGCGTGGACTACTTCCACAGCGTGGGCGGGCGCCTGGCCGACCACGGCACCGACGTGGTGCGCTTCGTGCCCGCCACGCCCGAGGAGCTCGAGGACATCGTGGCGCGCCGCCTCGCCGGCGAGGAGCTTCCCGAGGTGGCCGTGTGCAAGTACCAGACGGCGCTCTGCCTCGAGCTCATGCGCCTCTATGCCGAGCACAACTGGGTGTTCCAGTTCCACGTGAACGCCCTGCGCAACGCCAACACCCGCGGCTTCGAGGCGCTCGGCCGCGACAAGGGCTTCGATTCCGCCGGCGACCAGCCCGGCCTCGCCAGCGAGATGGCGCGCTACCTCGACGCCGCCGAGCGCGAGGACGCGCTGCCGCGCACCATCCTCTACTCGCTCAACGAGAACGACTGGCTCGGCCTCTCGACGCTCATGCAGTCGTTCCAGGGCGGCTGCAAGCAGAAGCTACAGCTCGGATGCGCCTGGTGGGTGAACGACCAGTTCGACGGCATGAAGAAGCAGCTCACCATGATGGCGGAGCAGAGCCTCATCGCCAACTTCACCGGCATGCTCACGGACTCCCGTTCGTTCTTGAGCTACCCGCGCCACGAGTACTTCCGCCGCGTGCTCTGCCACACCATCGGCGAGTGGGTCGAGCAGGGCCGCGTGCCCGAGGACGAGGCGTACCTGGGCAAGATCGTCGAGGACATCTGCTACAACAACGCACACGACTACTTCGGCTTCTTCGAGTAGCGAGCGCTTTGCGCGATTCGGGTGGCTTGGGCTCGGCCCGGGCCACCCGGTTGTATGTCAAAAACCCCTGGGGTAATTTTACATGGGGAGAAGGGGCGGGTTCATGGCAAGGGTTCTGACACTCGGCGAGATCATGCTGCGGCTTTCCGTGGGCGGCGGCGTGCGGCTGGCGGACGCCTCGGTGCTCGCGGCGAATTACGGCGGCGCGGAGGCGAACGTCGCGGTATCGCTCGCGCAGTTCGGGCATCAGGCCGCCTTTGCGAGCGTGGTGCCCGAGAACGCGCTGGGCGACGGCGCGGTGCGGCACCTCTCCCGCTTCGGGGTCGACTGCTCGCGCGTGCTGCGCGGCGGCGCCCGCCTGGGGACGTACTACCTGGAGGAGGGCGTGGGCGCCCGCGGCTCGCAGGCCACCTATGACCGCGCGGGCTCATCGTTCGCCGCGGTGGACGCCTGCCCGTGGGATCTGGACGAGCTCTTCCGCGACGTCGACCTGCTGCACATCTCCGGCGTGACGCCGGCGGTCTCTTCCACCTGGCGCGTCATCGCGCCCGAGGTGGTGCGCGGGGCGGTCGAGCGCGGCGTGCGCGTGAGCTACGACGTGAACTTCCGCGCGAAGCTCTGGAGCTGGGATGCGTGCATGGAGGTCTTCCTCGAGCTGCTGCCCTACATCTCCGTCCTTTCCGCGGCGATCGGCGACGTGCAGGGCGCGCTGGGGCTCGAGCGCACGGCGTGGGACGAGGATGCCCTCGCCGATGCCTACACGCGCCTGTTCGAGGCCGCGCCGCTGCTGGAGACCGTGTACTCCACGCGCCGCACGGTGCATTCGAGCAGCTCGAACGACCTCACGGGCTACCTTATGGCGCGCGGCGGCGCGCTCGCGCACTCGCGCACGCACCGCATCGAGCCCATCGTCGACCGCGTGGGCGGCGGCGACGCCTTCGCCGCGGGCGTGCTGCACGGCGTGCTCTCGGGTTGGGATGCGCGGCGCACCATCGAGTTCGGCTGCGCGGCCGGCGCGCTCAAGCACACGGTGGCGGGCGACTGCAACCGCTTCACCGCCGCGGAGGTCGAGCAGTTCCTGCACTCGGGCGCCGACGTCGCCCGGTAATGTAAAAATACCCCAGGGGTTTTTCGACATCCCGCGGGGAGGGACGGGCACAGGGGAGCGCGATGCCGAACGTCACCACAGACCTGACGACGGGGCGGCCGCTCACGCAGCTTCTGCGCTTCTCCGTGCCGCTTGTGCTGGGCTCGTTCGTCCAGCAGCTCTACAACTTCGCCGATACCGTGGTGGTCGGCCGCTTCGTGGGGCCGGACGCGCTCGGCGCCGTGGGCGCCACGTACGCGCTCAACTTCCTTGTGCTCGGCTTCGCGCAGGGCGCGGGCATCGGGTTCGGCATCCCCGTGGCGCAGCGCTTCGGCGCGCATGACGAGGAGGGGTTCCGCCGCTACCTGTGGAACGGCGCGTGGGCATCCGCGGTCTTGAGCATCGTGCTCGCCGTCGCCATGATCGTGGCCGCGCGGCCGCTGCTCATGCTCCTGGGCACCCCCGCCGACCTGCTCGACATGGCGACCATCTACATCGCGATCGTGTTCGCGGGCATCCCCGCCACGCTCTTCTACAACTACTCGGCCGCCGTGCTGCGCGCGGTGGGCGACTCGCGTCACCCCTTCATCTTCCTTGCCATCTCGTGCGTGGTGAACGTGGGGCTCGACCTCGTGTTCATCCTCGCGTTCGACATGGGCGTGGCGGGCTCTGCCCTGGGCGATGTGCTCGGCACGCTGCTCTCGGTGGCGCTCAACTGCTGGTGGGCGTTCTCGCGCGTGCCCTGGGTGCGCGTCGAGCGCGCCGCGATGGCGCCGTCCGGCCGGCACCTGCGCCGGCTCTGCGTGATCGGCCTGCCCATGGGCTTCGAGTACTCGGTCTCGGCGGTGGGCGCGCTCGCCATGCAGGGCGCCGTCAACTCCTTCGGCGCCGTGACCGTGACCGCGCAGACCACGGGCGAGAAGATCCGCCAGCTCTTCACCCTGCCCATGGAGAGCGTGGGCATGGCGGTGGCCTCCTACGCGGGGCAGAACTACGGCGCGCGGCGATTCGACCGCATCCGCGCGGGCATCGGGAGCGCCCTCGGCATCCAGCTCGCGTACTGCGCCGTGGCGTGGCTCGCGATCTTCCTGTTCAAGGGCGCGCTCGTGGGCTTCGTGCTCGGCGACGGGGCCAGCCCCGCCATCACGTCCGAGGCCGTCGAGTACCTCTCGGTCATCAGCTGCTTCTTCATCCTGCACGGCTCGCTCATGGTGTTCCGCAATACCCTGCAGGGCATGGGCCACAGCGTGCAGGCGATCATCTCGGGCGTGGGCGAGCTCGCCGGGCGCTGCCTGGGCAGCCTCGCGGCCGTGGCCGGCGGCGGCTTCCTCATGATCTGCCTGGCGAACCCCTTGGCCTGGGCGCTCGCGCTCGCGTACTGCGCGACTCTGGTGGCCCTCATCCTGCACAAGCACCGCCCCTGAGTCATTGGTGAGTCATTGGGGACGTGAGTCATTGGGGACGGGTTCATTTGACTCAGCGAGTCATTTGAACCCGTCCCCAATGACTCAGGGCAGCGTGCACCCGAGGTGGGGTTTGGCGCGAGGCGTCAAGCTCTTGTCAGCGTCTCAGAACGATTCGTATTCTTGGTGTATTTCCATTCGCAATTATGGTGCAAGTTTATTCGTAATCATGGTACTCTATAATTCGTAATCTTGGAATGACCTGGTAGATTCCGTGTAATATCGAGAACGGATGGGGAACATGGAGGGCATGGGAAGCGCGCCCGATACGCTAACGCCGGAGGGTTATAGGCCGAGGATTGTCGATCGGCAGATGGAGCGGTATCTGCGCTTGTTCGGTGCTGTGGAGGTTTCCGGCACGAAATGGTGTGGGAAAACATGGTCTGCGCTCACTCAGGCGAAGAGCGTGACATATGTAGATCGAGGCGGCAATCTGGAAGCCTCGCAGGCAGATCCTGCATTCGCGCTCGCAGGCGCGTCGCCGCACCTTATCGATGAGTGGCAACGCGTGCCTGCCATCTGGGATACCGTGCGCCACACTGTCGACGATGCCGGCGGCATCCACGGGCTTTGGATTCTCACGGGATCCTCTACGCCAGAAAAAGAACAGGTTGCCCATAGCGGTGCCGGTCGAATCGGGCGCATTTCGATGCATACAATGACGCTGCAGGAATCGGGCGATTCAAGCGGAGCGGTGAGCTTGGCGGGACTCTTCGAGGATCGCTTCGAACACGCGTCAGCGAAGGCCGACATCGATGGCCTTGCACGGCTCGTCTGCCGTGGCGGCTGGCCTGAAGCTACCGATGCCTCACCAGAGGATGCCCAGGTGATTGTCCGTTCGTATCTTGCCCAAGTGTATGAGCAGAGCATTCCCCGTCTTGGCGGAAATGCCCGTATCGCCGAACGCTTGTGCCGTTCGCTTGCCCGCACCGTCGGCCAGAGCGCGACGAACGTGACGCTTGCGCAAGATGTCTTCGGCCATGAGAAGAAAACCGAGGTTCGCGATGCTGAACAGCGGGAAGTGTCACGCCATCTCGACCTGCTTGCCGGTATCTACCTCGTCGATGACATCGAAGGCTGGGTGCCGGCATCCCGTTCGCCCCAGCGCATGCGCGTGTCTCCCAAGCGCTATTTTGCCGATCCCTCGCTTGGAGTCGCGCTCTTGCGCATGAGCCCTGAGCGCCTTTTGCAAGATTGGCAGACGTTCGGCATGGTGTTCGAGAACCTTGTCATCCGCGATTTGCTCGTCTATGCCTCTGCGCATCCCATGGCTTCAGACCATCCCGTTCGCTACTATCGCGATGACTCCAATCTGGAGGTTGATGCGATTATCGAGCTTGCAGATGGCAGATGGGGCGCGTGCGAGATAAAGCTGAGTCATAGCAAGGTGGAAGAGGGGGCGAAAAACCTGCTGATGCTGCAGAAAAAACTGCTCCGAGACACGCAGAAGCGCGTTGAGGCTCCGTCGTTTCTGGCGGTGATCGTCGGTGCCGGCGATGCAGCATATCGACGTGCCGACGGGGTGTTCGTCATTCCCATCCGTACCCTAGGGGTTTAGGACATGAGACAACGGGGACGGGTTCAAATGACTCGCTGAGCCATTT
>NZ_CAPF01000050.1:0-70750 GCF_000321165.1 Enorma timonensis | reverse complement strand
TTTCGCTCAGTTTGGGTTGCGGCCGAGGCGACGGACGCCGCCGAAGCGGCGAAACACGGGAAATAGCACCCTCCGGTCACCCCGCAAAAGTTACCAAAGGTGAATTTTTTGGCAATTGCCCCGCGCGCACGTGCCGCCCGCCCCTCCGTGGTATGCTCGAACCCCATACGATTCGGTGAACGGTTGGAAACGTTCCGCGAGCGTCGACGCGGCGCTGCAATCGCGTTCCCCTACACCGATGCGAAGCGCGTAAGGAGCGTGGTAACACGATGCAGGAAGCTTGGGAAGGGTTCGAGGGCGGCACCTGGACCGACGAGGTCGATGTCCGCGATTTCATCCAGCGCAACTACACGCCGTACGAGGGCGACGAGTCATTCCTCGTGGGTCCCACGGAGCGCACGAAGCAGCTCTGGAACACGGTGCTCGGCCTCCTCGAGGAGGAGCGCGCCAAGGGCGGCGTGCTCGATATGGACACCAAGGTCGTGACCGGCATCACGTCGCACCCGGCGGGCTACATCGACGCCGAGCACCCCGAGCTCGAGACGATCGTCGGCCTGCAGACCGATAAGCCCCTCAAGCGCGCCCTGCACGTGAACGGCGGTATCCGCATCGCCTGCCAGGCCGCCGCGCAGCACGGCTACGAGGTCGACCCCGAGGTCGTGGACATCTACACCAACAAGCGTAAGACGCACAACCAGGGCGTGTTCGACGTCTACAAGCCCGAGATGCGCGCCTGCCGCTCCGCCCATATCATCACCGGCCTGCCCGACGGCTACGGCCGCGGCCGCATCATCGGCGACTACCGCCGCGTTGCGCTCTACGGCGTGGATTTCCTCATCCGCGACAAGGAGGCGCAGAAGGCCGCGACGCCGAGCACCATGACCGAGGCCGTCATCCGCGACCGCGAGGAGCTCGCCGATCAGATCCGCGCCCTGCACCAGCTCATCGAGCTCGGCAAGATCTACGGCTTCGACATCTCGCGCCCGGCGGAGAACACGCAGGAGGCCATCCAGTGGATGTACCTCGCCTACCTCGCCGCGGTGAAGGAGCAGAACGGCGCCGCCATGTCCATCGGCCGCACCTCGACCTTCATCGACATCTACGCTGAGCGCGACCTGCGTCGCGGCACCTTCACCGAGGAGCAGATCCAGGAATTCGTGGATCACTTCATCATGAAGCTCCGCATGGTCAAGTTCGCGCGCACCCCCGAGTATCAGAACCTGTTCAGCGGCGACCCGCAGTGGGTCACCGAGTCCATCGGCGGCATGGGCGTGGACGGCCGCACGCTCGTCACCAAGATGAGCTACCGCTACCTGCACACCCTCGAGAACATGGGCACCTCGCCCGAGCCCAACCTCACGGTGCTGTGGAGCACGCGCCTGCCGCAGGCGTTCAAGGAGTTCTGCGCGAAGACCTCCATCGCGAGCTCGTCCATCCAGTACGAGAACGACGACGTCATGCGCGTCTACCACGGCGACGACTACGCCATCGCGTGCTGCGTGAGCTCCATGCGCGTGGGCAAGGAGATGCAGTTCTTCGGCGCCCGCGCGAACCTCGCGAAGTGCCTGCTCTACGCGCTCAACGGCGGCGTGGACGAGGTGTCGAAGAAGCAGGTGGGTCCGGCGTACCGCCCGGTGGAGGGCGACACGCTCGACTTCGACGACGTCATGAGCAAGTATCGCGACATGATGCGCTGGCTCGCCGGCGTGTACGTGAACACGCTCAACATCATCCACTACATGCACGATAAGTACTGCTACGAGGCCATCCAGATGGCGCTGCACGACCATCACGTGCACCGCTGGTTCGCCACGGGCATCGCCGGCCTCTCCGTCGTGGCCGACTCGCTCTCGGCCATCAAGTACGCCAAGGTGCACCCCGTGCGCGACGAGGACGGCGTGATCGTGGACTTCGAGATCGAGGGCGACTTCCCCAAGTACGGCAACGACGACGACCGCGTGGACCGGCTCGCCCACGACATCGTGCACGAGTTCATGGAGTTCGTACGCCGCAACGACACGTACCGCAACGCCGTGCCCACCACGTCGGTGCTCACGATCACCTCGAACGTGGTGTACGGCAAGAAGACCGGCGCCACGCCGGACGGCCGCAAGGCCGGCGTGCCCTTCGCGCCCGGCGCCAACCCCATGCACCAGCGCGACACGCACGGCGCCATCGCGAGCCTGAGCTCCGTGGCGAAGCTGCCGTTCCGCGACGCGCAGGACGGCATCTCCAACACGTTCTCCATCATCCCGGGCGCGCTCGGCAAGGAGGACGAGGTGTTCTTCGGTGACATCGACCTGGGCGAGATCGACCTGGGCGACGTGGCGTTCGAGAACCCGGCGCCCTGCTGCGGCGACTGCTAGGAACTTGATGCCGCGGCGAGGTAGAAAGCCGACGTGAGCCGACGCTTCGCCCCGCCGCGGCGGATAGAAATGCTATGATGGCGTTATCAATTAATGCGAAAGGAGACCGACATGCAGGTCAAGGATGTTCCCCAATCTCAGGCCGATAACCTCGTGAGCATGATCGACGCGTATGCGCAGAAGGGCGGCCACCACCTGAACGTCAACGTGTTCAACCGCGACACGCTCATCGACGCCCAGCAGCATCCGGAGAAGTACCCGCAGCTCACCATCCGCGTCTCGGGCTATGCGGTCAACTTCCACAACCTCACGAAGGAGCAGCAGGACGAGGTCATCAGCCGCACCTTCCACGAGCAAATGTAAGCAGGCGGCGCGAGCCGTCATGTGCCGCGGCGCTGCGGCGCCCGAGCGAGCCGGTCGCAGCCACGTGCCTGCGGTCGGCTCGTTGCTGAGTCATTGGGGACGGGTTCAAATGACTCAGTGAGTCAAACGAACCCGTCCCCAATGGCTCACGGCTGGGAAAGGGGTGTTCATGGCGAAGGTTGAGCTCAATGCGCTCGCGGGGGACGCGGCGTCGCGGTTCCCGCTCGGCCGCATTCATTCCATCGAGACGATGGGCACGGTGGATGGCCCGGGGATTCGCCTCGTGGTGTTCTGCCAGGGCTGTCCCATGCGCTGCGCGTACTGCCATAACCCCGATACCTGGGCGGCGGGCGCGGATGCGGGCACGCCGGCGAGCGTCGAGCACATCTTGGAGCTCTTCGAGAGCAACCGTGCGTTCTACCGCTCGGGCGGCATCACGGTCTCGGGTGGCGAGCCCCTGCTGCAGCCGGATTTCGTGGGCGCGCTCTTTGAAGCTGCGCATGACAGCCCGCACGGTCGCATCCACACCTGCCTGGACACGAGCGGCATCGCCTTCGACCCCGCTGCGCCCGAGCGCTTCGACACCCTGCTCGGGGCGTGCGACCTGGTGCTGCTCGACATCAAGCATGCCGACCCTGCGGCGCATCGCGAGCTCACGGGACGCAGCGCGGAGCGCATCCTGGCGTTCGGCGACGAGCTCGCGCGGCGCGGGATACCCGTGGTCATCCGTCACGTCGTGGTGCCCGGGTATACGGATTCGGTCGAGGAATGCGAGCGGCTCGGTTGGTTCATCGCGCCGTGGCGCAACGTCGTCGGCCTCGAGATGCTGCCGTATCACACCATGGGTGTGGTGAAGTACGAGCGGCTCGGCATGCCGTACCGCCTCGCCGACGTTCCCGCTATGGACAAGGCGCGCATCCCCGAGCTGCGTCAGGCCGTGCTGCGCGGCATGAAAGCGGCGCGGTCAGGGGCGTAGGGGCGCTGGGGTGGGCGCGGAGGGCGCCGACGGTCGGCGATAATACCGGGGGCGTCGGCAGCCGTGTCGACGTGCAGTCAGCGCACCCGACGGTTTTCGCCCGTCGCCCCCGCTTCCGCCTGCTGCCGCCCTACCGCTCGAGCGCGCGGCGTGCGAGCTCCAGGCACCCCATGATGCCCTGCTTGCCGTCGAGCGAGTTGCGCACGATGTAGTGCTCGAGGTCGTCCATCTCGGGCGTGACGATGTAGCCGTTCAGCGCCTCCGCCGTCTTCGGCCGCGCGAGCTCCACGATGGGCGTGTGGTCGGCAACGCCGCCGCCGATGATGATCTTCTGCGGCGAATAGCACAGGATGTAGATCGCGAGCGCCTGGCCCAGGTACCCGGCGAGGATGTCCATCGCCTCGGGGTCGTCGGCCATCTCGCTGCCGCTCTTGCCCCAGCGCTTCTTGATGCCCGCGCCGGAGATGAGCCCCTCGAGGCAGCTCGGGTGGAAGGGGCAGGAGCTCTCCGTCGCGATGGGGTCGCGCGGGTCGGGCTTCATGGGCACGTGGCCGGCCTCGGGGTGCATCATGCCGTGCATGAGGTTGCCGCCCGAGAGCACGCCGGCGCCCACGCCGGTGCCGATGGTGAGGTAGAGCACCGTGTCGAGCCTCTGCGCGCAGCCGAACGTGGCCTCGCCCAGGCAGGCGACGTTCACGTCCGTGTCGTAACCGCAGGGGATGCCGAGCGGCCCGGCGAGGGCGCCGAGCAGGTCGAAATCGCTCCAATGGGGTTTGGGCGTCTTCAGGATTTGCCCGTAGCGCGGCGATGCGGGGTTCACTGCGGTGGGGCCGAACGCGCCGATGCCGAGCGCGGCGATGCCCTTGTCCTGGAACCACGCGGCGCAGGCAGCGGCGGTTTCCGCAGGCGTCGTGGTGGGGATCTGCTCGGATTCGACCACCGTGCCGTCGGCGAAGCCCGTCGCGCAGACCATCTTCGTCCCGCCGGCTTCGAGCGCACCCAAAAGAACGTTTTCCATATTCGCTGGACTCCTTTCCTGCGGAATGTCCCCTTCGCTTACTATAGAGGGGAAGTTTTGCAACTCATATGCACAGATGCGCGCTTTGATTTGCCTGGTGATGCGCCGAAACCGTCCCAAATGCGTCTTCCGGTGCAACCGGGGCGGATGCGAAGCATCGCGTCCGATTCGCCTCGGGCCATCGGCTTCGGCTTGAAGCGCGCCGGCGGAAACGCGCAGCGACAGGAAGGGGCAGCAATGGCAGCGACCATCGCCATCATCGGGGCGCTCGAGCAGGAGGTGCGCCACATCTACGACGCGCTCGGGGATCCCGCGTGGGAGGAGCGCGGCGGCCTGCGCATCGCGCGCGGCACGCTGGGCGGACGCGAGGTCGTGGCGACGGTGGCCGGCATGGGCACGGTGAACGTGGCCGCCGCGACGCAGCTGCTGCTGAGCGTGTACGACGCCGGCACCGTGATCTTCTCGGGTATCGCCGGCGGGCTCAACCCGGCGCTCCACATCGACGACATCGTGATCGGCGAGCGGCTGCGCTACACAGACACCGATACTGCGCTCATCGCGGAGTCCGCGCCCGGGCTCGAGGAGTTCGCCTCCACGCCCGAGCTCGTCGACCTCGCCGAGCAGGTGCTCCGCGCCCGCGGCTACGCAGCCATCGAGGATGGCGGCCGGCGCCCGGTCGGCACGGGCAACGCAGCCGCTGAAGCCACCGCAGACACCCCTGCCTACCTGCGCGGAACCATCGCCACGGGCAATCGCTTCGTGACGGGCGATGCCCTTCGCGCTGCCGTGGTCGCGGAGACGGCGGCGGACTGCGCGGAGATGGAGGGCGCGGCCGTCGCGCACATCGCCGCGAAGAACGGCGCCGCCTGCCTCGTGCTGCGCGCCATCTCGGACAACTGCGACGAGGCGTACGACGCGTTCTGCGAGCGCAGCTTCGACGTGGACGGCTACGCGCGCCGCGCGAGCGAGATCGTGCTCGACATCGCCGCGCAGCTCGACTGATAAAATCCAGACAGGCTGCTTTTTATCATTTTGATAGGGGACCCATCATGGCCGATACCATCAACTACCAGCGCGCGCATTTCGTGGCGAGCTACGGCAAGGCATCGCAGATCCCGCCGTCCACCTGCCCGGAGGTGAGCTTCGTCGGCCGCTCGAACGTGGGCAAGTCCTCCATCATGAACAAGCTGTTCGGCCGTAAGGGTCTGGTGAAGGTCTCGAGCACGCCGGGCAAGACGAGCAACGTGAACTTCTTCGAGGCGGACGGCGTGCACTTCGTCGATCTGCCCGGGTACGGCTTCGCGCGCCGCTCCAAGGCCGAGCGCGACCGCTGGGCGCAGCTCATCGGCGACTTCTTCGACCTCGAGCGCAGCTTCAACCTGGTGGTCTCGCTCGTGGATATCCGCCACGATCCGAGTGCGCTCGACCATCAGATGATCGCGTTTTTGCAGGAAAGCGAGCTGCCGTTTGTGGTGGCGCTTACCAAGGCGGACAAGCTCAGCCGCGGCAAGCAGAACCAGCAGCTTGCAGCGATAAAACAACAGCTCAACGTGCCTGCGGAAGACATCATCGTGACGAGTTCCGAGACCGGGCAGGGTATCGACGAGCTCAAGCGCCGTATCGAGGCCGCTTGCCTGTAGTGATTATTTCAGTACCTGGTACTGAAATTATCATTTGGGAAGCGCGGGCCTGCCGCCGGTTGAGGGCGTCCGCCCGCCGCATGGTGCGGTTGTGGTACGCTCGTAATGGCTGAAATGTACAGCCAAAGAGTCCAAATATACGGACGTTCAAGGGGAGCACGTGGCCACACCATTGGATTTCAGCGGCAAGGAGCAACTGTACCGTCAGCTGTACGACATCCTGTTCCAAGACATCATCAGCGGCGTGTACGCCGTGGGCGACCTCATTCCATCGGAATCCGAGCTCATGGAGCAGTACGGCGTTTCGCGCGCGACGGCGCGGCGGGCGATGGAGATGCTCTCCGATAACGGCATGATCAGCAAACGCCGCGGCATCGGGTCGGAGGTCATCGCGAGCCGCCCGAAGTCCGACCTCACCCACGTGACGAGTTTCTTGAAGAAAAGCAGCGACGACCGGGTCATCGCACAGAAACGCCTCGTCGACGCGGTGATCATTCCTGCAAGCGGTGAGATTGCCCAAGCGCTCCGCCTTGACGAGGGCGCGGATGTGTACCGTCTGCGCCGCGTGCGCTATAGCGGGGAGCGCCCGCTGTACCTCGAGATCAACTACTTCGAGCGCGCGTTTCTGCCCGACGCCATCAACCGCGACTTCTCGCGCGAGTCGCTGCGCGCCTACATTAGCGATAAGCTGCATGTGCGCTGGCGCCAGGCCACGCAGGAGATTCACGCGATCGTGGCCGACGAGGAACTCGCCTATCTGCTGAAGATCGAGGTCGGGGAGCCGCTGCTCTTTAGTAAGCGCATCTCCTTCGACACGCAGGGCGTGCCGCGTGAGTTCGTGACGACCTACTATCGAGCCGACCATTACCATATCGAGGTCGAGCTCGACGCATAGGAACGCGACGTTACTGGCAAGTGTTTCGCGCGCCGCGCATGCTCGTCAAATTGCTTCTGTGCAACCCATTTCAGCTCCTTACCAAAACCTTGCAAATTCCCTCTAGTCAAATGTACGTATATTCGTATAATCAAACCGGTAACACAGTA
Organism: Enorma timonensis; assembly: GCF_000321165.1. Lineage (NCBI taxonomy): Bacteria > Bacillati > Actinomycetota > Coriobacteriia > Coriobacteriales > Coriobacteriaceae > Enorma > Enorma timonensis. The sequence goes on along the minus strand of NZ_CAPF01000050.1, from coordinate 63,343 downwards.
TGCACGAGAAAGAGGTCGGTATGGCTCAGCCTGTGATCGGAACGCCGTGGAAGAAACTGGGCGCGCCTGTGTCGGACGCCGCGCTCGAGGGCGTGGAGAAGTATTGGCGGTGCGCGAACTACCTTGCTGTCGGCCAGATCTATCTGCGCAGCAACCCGCTCATGCGCAAAGATTTCGTGGACGAGAAAACCGGCGAGGTGCGTGATTTCGGTCGCGCGGACGTGAAGCACCGCCTCGTGGGTCACTGGGGCACCACGCCGGGTATCAACTTCCTCATGGGACACACGAACCGTCTCATCGCCGATCACCAGCAGAACGCCATCTTCCTCATGGGTCCCGGCCACGGCGGCCCGGCGGGGACTGCCCAGAGCCTCCTCGACGGCACCTATCGCGAGCGCTACCCCGAGATCACCGACGATGAGGCCGGACTGCAGACGTTCTTCCGCCGCTTCTCTTATCCCGGCGGTATCCCGAGCCACTTCGCGCCAGAGACGCCCGGTTCTATCCACGAGGGCGGCGAGCTGGGCTATACGCTCTCCCATGCTTACGGCGCGGTGCTCGACAACCCGAGCCTGCTTGCCGTGGCCGTGGTGGGCGACGGCGAGGCGGAGACCGGTCCCTTGGCTACGGGCTGGCAGGCGAACAAGCTCGTCAACCCGGCGACGGACGGCATCGTTCTGCCGATTCTCCACCTCAACGGCTACAAGATCGCGAACCCCACAATTCTCGCGCGCATCTCGGACGAGGAACTCGAGCAGTTCTTCCGCGGCATGGGTTATAACCCGCATGTGTTCGTTGCTGGCTTTGACGATGAGAGCCATGCCTCGATCCACCGCCGGTTCGCCGAGCTCCTGGAGCAGGTGTTCGACGAGATTTGTGACATCAAGGCATGTGCGCAGGCGCAGGTAGACGCCGGCGGTGAGGCGACGCGCCCCGTCTATCCCATGATCGTGTTCCGCACGCCCAAGGGCTGGACGTGCCCCAAGCACATCGACGGCAAGAAGACCGAGGATTCGTGGCGTGCGCACCAGGTGCCGCTTGCCTCGGCGAAGGACACGCGCGAGCACTTCCGCGTGCTGCGCGGCTGGCTGCGCTCCTACACACCTGAGGAACTCTTCACGCCCGAGGGCCAAATCCGTCCCGAAGTGACCGCGTTCATGCCGGAAGGCGATCTGCGCCTGGGCGCGAACCCCAACGCTAACGGTGGCACGGTGCGCCGAGAGCTCACGCTGCCAGACATCCACGCGCATGAGGTGCCGGTCGCCGAGCACGGCCACGGCTGGGGGCAGACCGAGGCGGCGCGCGTCTTCGGTGCCTACACGGCCGACGTGCTTGCACAGAATCTCGACGACTTCCGCATTTTTGGTCCGGACGAGACCGCTTCGAACCGCCTGCAGGCCGCCTACGACGTGACGCGTAAGCAGTGGGAGGGCGGCTTTTACGCGGACGAGGCCAACGACCAGCTCCTCGCCAGCCAGGGCAAGGTTATCGAGCAGTTGTCCGAGCATCAGTGCGAGGGCATGCTCGAGGCGTACGTGCTCACCGGCCGCCATGGCGTGTGGTCGAGCTACGAGAGCTTCATCCATGTGGTGGATTCCATGGTCAACCAGCACTGCAAGTGGCTCGAAGCGACCGTGCGCGAGATTCCGTGGCGCGCGCCCATCGCGGGGCTGAACATCCTGCTCTCGAGCCACTGCTGGCGCCAGGATCACAACGGGTTCTCGCACCAGGACCCTGGCTTCATCGACCTGTTGCTCAACAAGGCGAACGATACGCACGTGGTGAACGCCTACTACCCGGCGGATGCCAACATGGCTCTCGCGGTGGCGCAGCGCGTGTACCAGTCCACGAACTGCGTGAACGCCATCTTCTGCGGCAAGCAGCCTGCGCCGACGTTCAGCACGGTGGACGAGGCCGTGGCGGAGCTCGACGAGGGGCTCGCCGTGTGGCGCTGGGCGTGTACAGCGGATTCGCTCGCCGATGCGGACCTGGTAGTGGCGACCTGCGGCGACGTTCCCACGCTCGAAGCGCTTGCGGCGACTGACATGCTGCGCGAGCTCGGTGTCAAGGTATGGTTCGTGAACGTCGTCGATCTGCTCAAGATCCAGAACGCGAGCGAGAACGACCGCGCTATCAGCAATGAGCGCTTCGCTGAGTTCTTCGGCACGGGCGAGAAGCCGGTGCTCTTTTGCTTCCATGCCTATGCGGGCACTATCCGCCGCTTGGTGTGGGACCGTCCCGGCCACGATGCCTGGCGCGTGCATGGTTACGAGGAGAAAGGCTCCACGACCACACCGTTCGACATGCTGCGCCTGAACAACATGGATCGCTGGGAGCTCGCGGCCGACGCGCTGCGCCTGGTGGGTGCCGTGCGCGGCGATGCGGACGTGTTCGCCGAGCAAATCTCGGCGTGGGAGGCGTTTCGTGAGGAGGCGTTCCAGTTCGCGGTTGACGAGGGATTCGATCACCCGGCGTTCACGGATTGGGTGTGGCCCGAGGCGGCGGAGCAGGGCGACGCCGACGGCGCGCTTTCCGCGACGCAGTTGACCGCCGGCGACAACGAATAGGTGCATCGACATGATGGAGACGCTGCCCGACCGAGTTGGCTGGGCAGCGTCTCCGCTTCCGCTCCGCCAGAATGACTCATTTGGGGACGGGTGCGAAACGCGTCCCCAAATGAGTCATTCTGGTGTCGCTTTCCGCTTGAAGCGGCGAACGGTTCAGATGGAACTTGCGCAATCCTCCCAGTAGGATACTAATCAAGAAGAAATTGCAACGCATGCAGCTTCGCAAACGGGGAGGGGGTGCGCCATGCAGACGGCAAACGCTGTTCGCTATCTTGCAGAACATCCTGGCGTGACCCCTTCCGAAGCTGCCGAGGCTCTCGGCATAAGCGTTCGAACCCTGCGCAGCCATGTAAAGCAGGCGAACGACGACCTCGCGGCCGTGGCCTCCATCGACCTTGTCCGGAATCGAGGATATTCGGTCGATATCCAAGATCGCGACGCTTTCGATGCGTATCTAACAGATGAAGAAGAGTTGCAGCGCGACGGCATTCCCCAGACCCGTGAAGAGCGCGTCGCGTACCTGCTCAACGATTTGCTATCTCGCAGCACCTGGATTACGCTCGATGAGCTTTCGGAGATGTTGTTTGCGTCGCGAAGCGTTATCACAGGTGACCTCAAACAGGTTGAGCGCACGCTTGAGGCGTATGGCCTTTCGCTTGCGCGGCGGCCTCACTACGGAGTGCGTGTTGAGGGATCAGAGCTTGCTCGTCGTTTATGCCTCGCCGCATCGATGATGCGCGGTGAGTTCGACGAGGCGATTGCAACGCATGATGCGGATGATAGCGATGTCACCCTGCCTGCTAATTCCATCGACCAGCGTCACCTTTTGCAGGTTATCGCTGAAACCGTCGACGGCGCGATTGCGGGCCACGATTTCCATATCAACGCCGTTGCCTATCAAAACCTACTCGTGCACATCGCTGTGGCGCTCGTCCGCATTCGCTCGGGACACTATATGCCGGCGGAAACCGAGCATGTAGAGAAGATCAGGGCTTCGCGCGAATGGTCGGTGGCACAGGATATCGCCGACCAGATTGGCGCTGCAGCAGGGGTCGAGCTACCTCAGGAAGAAGTTGCCTACCTAGCCATTCATCTAGCGGGGAAACAGACGCTGTGGTCGGCTTCCGACGGTGAGGAAAACCTGGTGATCTCGGACGAGGTCTGGGATGTGGTAGGCGAGATGCTCGATCGTATCTGGCAGGTATTCCATATCGATTTCAGAGCTGATCTCGAGCTACGCATGAACCTCGCCCGGCATATCGTGCCGCTTGCCGTGCGTCTGCAGTATCACTTGCAGATCGACAACCCCATCCTCGCCGACATCAAAGCGCGCTACTTGCTCGCATGGTCGCTTGCGGTGGAGGCAGATGAGGTGCTGCGTGTCCATTACGGTGCGATTCCCTCCGAAGCGGAAACCGGCTACATGGCACTTGCCTTCGCCCTCGCGCTTGAACGCCAGAAGACCGCGCCGGGAAAGAAGAATATCCTCGTGGTGTGCGCCACCGGTGCCGGTTCCGCACGTCTGCTCGAATATCGGTGCCGTCGTGAGTTTGGTGAATATGTCGACAAAATCGTGACCTGTGACGTCATGCATCTCGATCAGATGGATCTTGCTGGCATCGACTACGTGTTCACGACAGTGCCGCTCGGGCGCTCCCTGCCCGTGCCGGTTCGCGAAGTCGCCTACTTCTTCGACGACGAGGAGATCGTCGGCATGCGCGATCTGCTACGTCACGGCGTACCAACGGGTCTGCTCGCGCGCACGTTCGACGAGCGGCTGTTCTTCCCACATCTCCCGTGTTCTACGAAGGACAGCGTGCTCCATGAATTGTGCGAGCAGATTCGAAGGGTGCGTACGGTCGATGCGCGCCTGGAAGAATTCGTTTGCGAGCGCGAGCGCGTGACGGCAACGTCCTTCGGCAATAACGTCGCGATGCCGCATCCCCTGGAGCCGGTGAGCGATGAAACGTTTATCGCGGTCGCTCTCCTCGACAAGCCGGTCGTATGGGATGAGCGCGGCACCACGGTGCAGGCGGTGTTTCTCATTTCGTTTGCCCGCAGCGCAGGCCGCGAACTCGACCGGCTGTTCAGCATCTTGGCGGAGTTCTTTATGGATGGTGCCGCCGTGGCGCGTCTTGTGAGCGATCAGAGCTGGGACTGCTTGGTGCAGCTCGCGAACGGGTTCGAAGCTGCGTCACCACAAGCCTCTTCACCCGCTTGATACATCCTGCGGGGATGCCCGCATCTCCATATCCGGTTAGGTGCACCTTACCGGACAGCGGAAGGGTTCGATATTGGAAGGAGTTGATCATATGGAAGAAGATGCTCTCACCGGTTGCGAAGCGATTTCGTTCGGCCTCATTGCAGTCGCTGGCCAGGCTCGAAGCCTTGCGTTCGAAGCGCTCGCAGCGGCGCGTGAGCATGACTTCGTCCGCGCGGATGAGTTGCTCGAGCAGTCGCGCACGGCAGGTCTCGAAGCTCACGAGCAGCAAACGAAGTTGCTGGTGAAGGAAGCTAACGGCGACCACACGCCCGTTGATGTGATGCTCGTGCACGCACAGGATCATCTCATGACCGCCATGCTCGCGCAGGAGCTCATTGAGGAGCTCGTGTACCTGCACAAGGAGAAGGTAGATCGCGCGGGGTAGCGCGGTGTCGCTTAGACCCAAAACAACGTATCGGGAAAGGAGAGCCCTCATGAAGGTCTTGCTGGTCTGTGCTGCTGGTATGTCAACGAGCATTCTCATGAAGAAGCTCGAGAAGTATGCCGAGGAACAAGGGATCGAGTTCAGCATCAGCGCGACGGGTTGGGCAAACGCGAAGGATGCCTGCGGCGGCGTCGATTGCGTGCTCATGGGCCCACAGGTCGCCTATCAGAAAGCTAACGTCGAGGCTATGGTCGGCGGCATTCCCGTTGCCGTGATTCCCCCGCAGGACTACGGCATGGGAAATTGCAAGAGTATCTTCGACCTCATTGATGAGCTTCTAGGAAAGTAGGTGCATACGCATGGCAAGCCTGAACAAGTTATACGAAAACCCCGTCATGCAGAAGCTGCAGACGCTGGGTGGGAAGTTCCAGTCCAACAACGCGCTCAACGCAATCAGCAACGGCATGATGGGTACGATGTCCCTCATCCTCGCCGGCTCCATTTTCACCATCATCGCAACGCTCTTGAGTCTTACCGGTGTCTTGCAGGCGACAGACACGGTGTATCAGTGGCTTCAGCTCCCGTATAACATGACGCTGGGGCTCGTCTCGGTTGCCGTGGCATTTGGCATCGCCTATTCATATTCGAAGTCCCTTGGCATTGGTAAGGAGCTCGCCAACGGCTTCGTTTCCATGTTCCTGTTCCTTATGGTGGCGAGTCCCGCACACTCCGTCGTGCTCGAGGACGGCTCGGCTCTGACGGTGCTCGACACCTCATTCCTCGGCGCTACTGGCTTGTTTACGGCCATCATTATGTCGCTCGTAGTCGTGCGCATCATCAAGTTTTGCACCGACCACAACGTGACCATTAAGATGCCCGATTCTGTCCCGCCGTTTTTGGGTGACTCGTTCGCGGCACTCATTCCTCTCGTAATCAATATTGTGTTGTGGTGCGGTTTGAACACGCTGTGCCAAAACATCCTTAGCGCAAGCATCCCCGCTCTCATCATCGGGTTGCTTTCTGTGCCGCTCGGTGCGCTCATTTCCGTTCCCGGCATGTTCGTCTTGGGCTTTATCTGCATGCTGTTGTGGAGTATGGGCATTCACGGGACCGCCATTACCAACGCCATCGTGTTTCCCGTGCTCATGGGTGCCTACCAGGTCAATGCGGAGCTGGTGGCATCCGGTGCCGCGCCGGTGTTCAGCGCTGTTATGCTCTTCGGCGCTCTAACGACCGTTGGGGGCACGGGCAACGTGCTGCCTCTGGCGATTTGCTGCCTGCGCTCGAAGTCCGCGCAGCTTCGAGCTGTGGGCAAGGCGGGCGTCGTTCCGGCAGTCTTCAATATCTCCGAGCCCATGCTCTTTGGTGCCCCGATCATGTACAATCCCATCCTCGCCGTTCCATTTATCCTTAACGGTCTCATTACCATGCTGATTATTTATCTGGGTTATATGGTCGGCTTCCTCCAGCCGGGATACGTGCTGATCATGACCGCCTTGCCGGTGTTCATGCAAGAAGTCCTTGGTTCCATGGCGTGGCAGAACATCTTCATTCCCATCGTCGCCTTCGTTGTGGGTTATCTGGTCTATTCGCCGTTCGTGCGCATCTACGACAAGCAGTGCTTGGAGAACGAGCAGGCGGAGACAGCATCCGCAGGCAAGTAGGCTCATTTTCTCGGCGCCGGTGTTCGCTTTCCGGCGCCGTTTTTGGACAACGGCGAAAGGACGGTGCATATGGGCACGTCATTTCCAAAAGGGTTCTTCTGGGGTGGTGCTACGGCGGCGAACCAATGCGAGGGCGGTTGGAACGAGGATGGCCGTGGGCCGATTCCGCTCGATATGACGCTCAGCGGGAACAAGGTGACGCCGCGTTTTACCACGATGCAGCTGTCGGATGGACGCGTAGTCAAGGTCGCACCGTTCGCCCCCGAACCCGAGGGCGCGAAGCGTGTGGTCGTCGATGGTGAGTACTATCCCAGCCATGACGCTGTCGATGCGTATCACCGATACAAAGAGGATATAGCGCTCTTTGCCGAAATGGGTTTCAAGATGCTTCGGATGTCGATCAGCTGGTCGCGTATCTTTCCCAGGGGCATTGAGTCCGCGCCTAACCAGGCGGGCTTGGCATTCTATCGGTCGGTGTTCCAAGAGCTCCAGGCGCACTGCATCGAACCGCTCGTGACGATATGCCATTACGATACCCCGCTCTATATCGAGGAGGAGCTTGGCGGCTGGTCGAATCGCGAGGTGATCGGACTTTTCGACCGCTTCGTGCAGACGATCTTCACGGAGTATCGCGGCTTGGTGAAGTATTGGCTCACTTTCAACGAGATCAACAGCCAGCTTGTCGCCAAGACGTTCGCGCCCGAGCACGCGGCGGGCATGATGCAGAAGAGCTATCAAGCGCTGCACAACCAGTTCGTAGCGAGTGCGCGAGCGGTGCGCGCTGCCCATCGAATCGATCCGGACTACCAAGTGGGCTGCATGATTTGCTCATTCTGCGACTATCCTCTTACCTGTGACCCACACGACGTCCTCGCCTGCCAGCAGAAGGCACAGAACATGTTCTGGTACTGCGGTGACGTTATGGTGCGCGGGGCATATCCGCCGTACGCGCAGCGCATCTGGAACGACGATAGGATCGAGCTTGCATGGGGCGATGGAGACGTTGAAGATCTGAAGCTCGGAACTGTCGATTTCTTCAGCTTCTCCTATTACTCGACCTCGTGCGTTACGACGCACGAGGGCGTGGAGAAGGATGGGGCGGCGAACATGTCGCTCGGTGTGAAGAACCCGTATCTCGAGTATTCCGAGTACGGTTGGTCGATGGATCCTATCGGCCTGCGCTACCTGCTCAACGAGATTTATGGGCGCTATCAGATTCCCATCATGGTGGTGGAGAACGGGTTGGGAACGACGGATATTGTCGAGCCGGATGGATCCATCCACGATCCGTATCGCATCGAGTATCTCCGTGCGCATATCGAGGCGCTGAAGGCCGCTATTGCCGACGGTGTCGATCTGCGCGCCTACACACCGTGGGGCTGCATTGACCTGGTGAGCGCGTCGACCGGCGAGATGCATAAACGGTACGGCTTTATTTACGTTGATCGTCATGATGACGGTACCGGCACGTTCGATCGCATTCGCAAGGACAGCTTCTACTGGTATAAGAAGGTCATCGCGTCAAATGGCGAGGACTTGGACTAGCGCTGGGAGTTGCGTGAAGAAAAACAGCGCTTGACTGAGCGGTGGTCGGTGGCGGATATGCAGCCGGCCATCGCTTTCTTGGCGCACGTTTTATACCCGTCCCAAACGTGCATTATCTATCTCCCTACGCCCCGAATTCCGTGATGGGGATGACGTACACGCCGCTCGGCATCTTCCACATGTATGAGGCCTTTCCGACCAGCACGGCTAAAAACGAGGGCTCGGCGTTTCGCGCTGCGGGGTTGCGCGCGATTTTGTCTTTCAGCCGGAGCAGGTTCTTTTCCGCCGCTGCCACCTTTTCCTCGCTGAGTTTGACTTCGAACGCCCCCACCTGCCGTCGGGCAGCTCGATGATGATATCGACTTCCAAACCATCCGCGTCGCCGTAGTAGTACACGTATGGCTCGGGAATCAGCCCCAGAGCCGTGCAATATATACGAACGTCGTGCACGCAAGGCTCTTCGAAGAGCGTACCGAAGACCTGTGTTTCGCGCAGCAACCAATTGGGGTTCATTCCGAGCAGCGATGCGGGAAGCGACGGGTCGGCAAACGTGCGCTTGGGCTTCGATCACCCGGCATTCACCGATTGGGTGTGGCCCGAGGCGGCGGAGCAGGGCGATACAGACGGTGCGCTCTCCGCGACGCAGTTGACCGCCGGCGACAACGAATAGGCATACCAAATACGGCGGAGACGTTGCCCGTCCTAGCTGGCAGGGCACCGTCTCCGCTTCCGCTCCGCCAGAATGACTCATTTGGGGACGGGTGCGAAACGCGTTCCCAAATGACCTTGTTACAGTCTGTAATACGTATTACACTAGAGCTGTCTCCAATACTACCAGGAGAAGGAGGCGCTCATGTCCGATCTCGTTTCCGCGCGCATCGCCCCGGAGATCCGCCGACAGGGCAACAAGGTGCTTGCGCAGTTGGGGTCTACGCCGAGTGAGCTCATCCGCAGCGCGTATGAATACGTTATAGCAAAACGGCAGCTTCCGCAGGTAGAGCCCGGTGAAGAGAATCGAAGCGATGCCATGCCCGACGCGGCATCGCTCGACGCACTTGTGGCCTCCATCGCGCAGTCGACGGTGGGCGTGCCGTCATCCGCGTGGGACGCGATCGACGGCGGCGACTACAAGGCGTATATCGCGGCGGCGCGAGAGGCGGACTATGAAGCTCTTGCTTGATACCTGCGTGCTCATCGATTATTTCGGCCGCCGAGAACCGTTCTTTGAGGCATGCAACTCGCTGCGCATCGCGGAATGGTACGGGGAGTTCGAGCTCTGGGCTTCGGCGAAGTCGTTTACCGACGTGTTTTACGTGCTATCGCGTCATATCCCGGCTGCCGATATCCAACAGGCATTTTGCGCGGCAGCATCGTTTCTGCACGTCGTTTCGATAGACGGAGACGATATTCTTAACGCTGCGCAAGCGTCATGGGACGATTTTGAGGACTGCTTGGTGTACCAGGCAGCGAAGAAGATCGGTGCAGACTGCGTCGTCACGCGCGATAAGGGTGGCTTCTCCCGGTCGCGCATTTCTACGATGACGCCCGATGAGGTAGGTACTTGGTTGTGCCGAGAGCGCCGCCGCGCATACGCTTCAGTAACCATCACGCGCGAGATGGTCGAAAAAGCCTGCGCGCAGCTCGACGACGAGGGCATGTGCTAGCTAAGTGGGACTCAGAGACCTGGTGTCAAAGTCCCACTAGCTCCGGTGGCCACCGCGGTTGGCTTCGCGGCCTTGGCCGGCGCGATTGCGGCCATGGGCGTTGCCGCCGCGCTTGCCGGAACCGCGTTGGGGCTTGCCACCGTTCCCGCTGCTCCGCTTGCCCGGTGAGACTTTGGCACCAGGTCTCTGAGTCCCACTGCGCGCGGGGTTCGGGCGCGTGGGGCGGATGAGGCACTTCGGACCAAAGCCAATAAGATCGGTGCGTCCGGCCTTCTGTAGAGCTTCGCGCACCAGATCGTAGTTCTCGGGTTTGCGATACTGAATAAGCGCGCGTTGGAGCGCCTTTTCGTGCGCGGTTTTCGGCACGTAGACGGGCTTCATGGTGCGCGGGTCGACGCCGGTGTAGTACATGCAGGTCGACATCGTGGACGGCGTGGGGTAGAAATCCTGCACCTGCTCGGGCATGTAGCCCATATCGCGCACGTATTCGGCAAGTTCCACGGCTTCCTTGAGCGTGCTGCCGGGATGACTCGACATGAGGTAGGGCACGAGGTACTGCTTCTTGCCGAGCTGCTTGTTCATGCGGCGGTACTCGTCCACGAAGCGGTCGTACACGGCGCGGCTCGGCTTGCCCATGACGGAGAGCACGGCGTCGCTCACGTGCTCCGGCGCCACCTTGAGCTGGCCGGAGACGTGGTGTTCGCAGAGCTCGCGCAGGAACGTCTGCTTGGGGTCTGGGTCGGCCAGCAGGTAGTCGAAGCGGATGCCGCTGCGCACGAAGACCTTCTTCACGCCGGGAAGCGCGCGCAGCTCGCGCAGCAGCCGCACGTAATCCTCGTGGCTCACGTCCATCTGCCGGCACACGCTCGGCCAGAGGCAGCGCTTGCGCACGCAGGCGCCGCGCGTGAGCTGCTTCTTGCACGCAGGCTGGCGGAAGTTCGCGGTGGGGCCGCCCACGTCGTTGATGTAGCCCTTGAAGTCCGGTTCCTCGGTGATGCGCCGCGCCTCGGCGATGAGGCTCTCGTGGCTGCGCGCCTGCACGATGCGCCCCTGGTGGAACGTGAGCGCGCAGAAGCTGCACTCGCCGAAGCACCCGCGGTTCGAGATGAGCGACATCTTCACCTCTTTGAGCGCGGGCACGCCGCCGTCGGCCTCGTAATCCGGGTGGTAGCAGCGGGTGTAGGGGAGGTCGTAGGCCTCGTCGAACTCGGCTTGGCTGAGCGGTTTCGCCGGCGGGTTCTGCACCACGTAGACGCCGTGCGGGTAGGGCTCGACCAGGCGATGCCCGCTGAAGGGGTCCATGTTCTCGTACTGCACGTTGAAGCTGCGCGCGTAGGTGAGGCGGTCGACTTCGAGCTCGTCCCAGCTGGGCAGCGTGACGGCGTCGTACACGCCGTCGATCGAGCGCGTGCGGTACACGGTGCCGTCGATGTAGGTGACCTGGTCGATGGGCAGGCCGGCGTCGAGCGCCTCGGCGAGCTCCACGACCGGCCGCTCGCCCATGCCGTAGATGATGAGGTCCGCGCCGGAATCGAGCAGCACGGAGCGCTTGAGCTTGTCCTGCCAGTAGTCGTAGTGGGCGAGGCGGCGCAGGCTCGCCTCGATGCCGCCCAGGATGATGGGTGTGTCCTTGAACGTGCGGCGGATGAGGTTGCCGTAGACGATGGTCGCGTGGTCGGGCCGCGCGCCCATGCGCCCGCCCGGCGTGTAGGCGTCGGTGCGGCGGCGGTGCTTGCTCACGCTGTAGTGGTTCACCATGGAGTCCATGTTGCCGGCCGAGACGAGGAAGGCCAGCCGCGGCTCACCGAGCGCGGCGATGCTCGCGGGGTCGCGCCAGTCGGGCTGGGCGATGAAGCCCACCTTGTAGCCATGCGACTCGAGCAGCCGGCAGATGATCGCCGCGCCGAAGGAGGGATGGTCCACGTAGGCGTCGCCGCAGATGTAGACGAAGTCGCACTGCTCCCAACCGCGGGCGTCCATGTCCGCGCGCGTGGTGGGCAGGAAATCCGCGCGCGTGAGGCCGAGCGCCGTGGGACCCGCCGGGTCGCGGTGGGCGCGCGCGGGCGCGGTGCGGCGCGGGGAGGCGGGGGCGGACTTTTCGTGACGGTCGGTTCGCTGCGGATGACGTCGTGCGCTCATGCGGCTCAATCCCATCTTCGTGTGATACTTGGTTCTGTCTTATGATAAGCAACTCGTCCAGGGAGCGTGCCGTTTTGAACTGTGTGGTCCAAAACGCCCTCACCCCTCATGACGTACCCAATGCGCCGGTGCGATTACAGGAGAAGTTCGCGCATCACGGCACCGTATGTCTCTTTGATGCGAATCGCAAGCGCTTCCGCATATCTCGGGCGACCGAGGGTGGCATCGTACGAGGATCTAGGGATGAACCGCTGCATCTGCTGTGCGAATTCATGTGATGTCGCAAGCGCCGCAGCGCGTTTCCCTCCGGACGCTAAAAGCTCCGGTAGCTGCTGCACGCATCCGTAATCGCTATGTTTGAGCTTCACCATGCGAGCGACCTCGTCAACATGCCAACTACGGTTTCCGATAATCCACGGGATATCCCAGAGGTCGCGATAGCGCGGCGTTTGCGATGAGTTGGCGAATGAGATGAGCTTGTCGGCGAGAATCTCATCTGTGCTTTGACAGCGTACGAGCATGTTTGCGAACGATTGGGGCAGTTCGGGGTAGTTGATTGATAGAAAGCGAGGGGCGGCATCGTAGGACGGGATCCGGGCAATCTCGATTTTGATGCGCTGAGAGGGAAGGTCGGGACGCTCGGGAGCGGTGTCGACGATGACCTGCCAGCGCTTCAGCGAGCCTCCTCCGTCGAATGCCTTGATGGACGTAGGCTCTTTAACGCGAATGCCGAGGTGATACTGCGCGTCGAGGGCGCGCGACAGCACGTTGGCAAAGCCCGCGAGGTCAACCGCATCAAGCTCTTCTGCGGTGGTGAAGTCCAGGTCTTCGCTGTATCTCACGTTGCCGTAGCACAGCCTCAGGCAGGTGCCCCCCTGGAACACGAGCCGTCCCAGCCATTCGGAAGCGTCGAGTGCGGCGAGGATGTCGTAGTGCAGGAGCTCCTTCTCCACAACGGGAAGGAGACTCGTAAGGTGGTGCCGCTGCGCGACCGCGCGAGCGAACTCTGAAAAGGTTTTACTGCTCATCCGCAAGCTCCTCCCAGATAATGAGGTCGAGTGAACGGCGCGCTCGTTTGAGGCCGGCGACGGTATATTGTTTCGTGGCCAGCTTCAGGGGGCTATCGGGAACCTCGATTGTATTCGCCGTGATCTCGAAGGCATCTGCCTTCGTGTGAATATACTCAATGGAGCCAAACGGCGTGCAGAAAAGTCCTTCCCGGCCCGAGGTCACTACCGTAAGGCGGTCGACGGGAATCTGTGAGATGATGCCCCAACGCGAGGCGGCGCTTTCCATTCCGATGAAGCAGATGCAGCCGAAGCGCAGCAGCGCCGCAATTTCCTCAATCGGCTGGTATCTGGTTGGAGCGGTCGTGGGGTGCCAGTACAGGTCGCGTGCAATGCGTTCGATGACACGGGCGTCTATCAGGCGCCTGATGCTGCTCCTGAGCTTCTCGCCCCGCTCATCGAGGAGCAATCCGATATCTCGAGAACGATACGCATTTTTGACCTGTTCGAGCTTGCTGAAACGCTGCTGTGCTTCTAAAAGCTTCATCTCGTCCTCCTACTCATGCAGTATACAGTAATCGGCTATATTTGGCTTGTTTCTGTATGGCTAATAGCGGAATCGGCGCGTTGCGGGCATGTTCTCGGGTGAGCGAGCAAGACCGCTTACATTGAGGCCTGACGGTGTGGATGCATGCCTGCGCGCTGACTGAGCCTCGAATCACCCGACGGGAGTTTGCTATACTGATTCCGGCCCAAAGGCCCCTGACGATGGCAGCCGTACCAGGATCGCAAAGACGGCGCATCGATGCGCGGCATGCGCGCGGAAAGGGGTCCGTATGGATTGGCTTGTTCTGGTTGCGTCCGGTGCGATGGAGGCCGTGTGGGCGCTCGCGCTCGACCGGGCGGAGGGTTTCACGAAGCCGCTGCCGACGATCATCTTCCTCGCTGCGCTCGCTGTGAGCATGCTGGGCTTGAGCCATGCCGTGAAGAGCATTCCCATTGGGACGGCGTATGCCGTGTGGGTGGGCATCGGTGCGGCGGTCACCGTCGGCTACAGCATGATCACCGGCGCCGAGGCCGCATCTCCGGCTAAGATCGCACTGCTCGTGGGCCTCGTCGCCTGCGTGGTCGGGCTCAAACTGGTCGGTGACGCGCATTAGGGGAGGCGCGGGGCGAGCTTGCCCGTTCTCCGCAACACTGCCCGATAGGGACGCATGTATCGTGGTGTTTTATCCCTTCCGCGCATCGCGCGGGCGCGCTTCCGGCGTATAGTTTTCCTCGTAGAACCGTTGCTCGGCACGGCACGCCACACGCTGCCGCGTGCTGCCCGAGGGAAAGGCTGGGACGCGATGGACACCAAGGAGCTGGCACTTCAGAAGCACGCGGAGTGGCGCGGCAAGATCGAGGTCGTGAACCGCGTTCCGCTCGAGACGCGCGAAGACCTCTCGGTCGCCTACACGCCGGGGGTCGCGGCGCCGTGCCTCGAGATCGCGCGCGACCCGGATCTCTCGTACACCTACACGCGCCGGGGGAACCTCGTCGCGATCGTCACCGACGGGTCGGCGGTGCTCGGCCTGGGCAACATCGGCGGCGTGGCGGGCATGCCCGTCATGGAGGGGAAGTGCGCGCTGTTCAAGGCGTTCGCCGACGTTGATGCCTTCCCGCTGTGCATCGACTCGACCGACGTCGACGTCATCGTGGACACCATCGTGCACATCGCCGGCAGCTTCGGTGGCATCAACCTCGAGGACATCGCCGCGCCGCGCTGCTTCGAGGTTGAGCGCCGCTTGAAGGAGCGCATCGACATCCCCGTGTTCCACGACGACCAGCACGGCACGGCGGTCGCGGTGTGCGCCGCGCTCATCAACGCATGCCGCGCGGTGGGGAAGCGCATCGAGGACGTGCGCGTGGTGTTCTCGGGCGCGGGCGCGGCCGGCATCTCCATCGCGCGCCTCATGCTGCGGCTGGGCGTGCGCGACATCGTGCTGTGCGACATCGACGGCGCGCTGTACCCGGGCAAGGCGGGGATGAACCCCGCGCAGGTGGAGATGGCTGCGCGCACGAACCCCCGGCGGGTGACGGGGAGCCTCGCCGACGCGCTCGCGGGCGCGGATGTGTTCGTGGGCGTTTCCGTGGCGGGCGTGGTATCGCAGGATATGGTGCGCTCCATGGCGCCCGGGGCGGTCGTCTTCTCGCTGGCGAACCCGGTGCCGGAAATCATGCCCGATGAGGCGCTCGCCGCGGGCGCGGCCATCGCGGCGTCTGGCCGCTCGGACTACCCGAACCAGATCAACAACGTGCTCGTGTTCCCCGGAGTGTTCCGCGGGGCGCTCGACGTGCGGGCGCGCGACATCACGGAGGGTATGATGCTCGCTGCCGCGCATGCCATCGCGGGGCTCGTGGGCGATGACCTCGCGCCGGACTACATCATCCCGTCGCCCTTCGACGAGCGCGTGGCGCCCGCCGTGGCGGATGCCGTGGCCGAGGAGGCGCGCGCGGAGGGCCTTGGGCGGGCATAGGAAGCGGTTTTTGCATGGCGCCCGCCAATTTCTGGTGGTGAAATTCAGATATGCACGATACGGCGGCGCTGAGCGCCTAATTATGCCGAACGAAATGGCGCCGCCTCGAATCTGGCGAAGCGAATCCTGCGGTTTTGTTGCTCTCGGCGCGCACGGCGGTCGGTTGTAGCCGCTAATGGAAGCACCGACGGGCCGTCCAATCGCGCATATCTGAATTCCATCACCAGAAAAGACGCGCATGCGATTAAAAATCGCGACCGATTACCCGCCAGCATCCTAGTGAGGTGCAATTTGCGCCGCAATGCCACGCAAACGGAGGCGCTACGTTCGGCCGCGGCGCGGCGACGCCCGAATACAGCGCATCGCGCCAAGCGACGAGCTGTTCTATTCTTCAGACCCCGCTGCCGCGATGAGCGAGGCATAGTCTCGGAGGGTGGAGAAGATGCGGTTCACGATGACGAGTTCTTCATCATGGAAGGAATACAGCAGCACGTACCGTTTGATGAAGCACGTCCGCAGGTTGCGCGCCGCGCATGAGAGTTGGCTCGAGATGGCATAGAGCTTTGGATTGTGTGAGATGCGGTCGACTGCCTCCGCAAACGCTGTCAAATGTTCGCGCGCGGCTTGCGGGCTCGCGAGGGTCACTGCGATATATTCGATGATATCCTCGAGGTCCTGACGAGCGCGGTCTGTCCAAACGACCCTACAAGCCATACTTTGCTCGAATCACTTCAATGCCCGCACTCATATCGGATATCCTGCCGGCGCGAATATCCCGATCCGCTTCTTGGAGGAGCCGTTCGAGGTGCTCCGCGGGCGTTTCGCGGCGAAACTCACGAAATAGGTTTGCGTCGATGACGACGAACTGCTCGTAGCCGTTTTTTGTAACGATGACGGGTTCGCCTGCTTGGGCAACCTTTTTGGAAAATGCGGCGCTATCTTTGAGCTCGCTGATCGGAACACATGTGGCCATAATTACCTCCTTATTATGGGTGAATTATACCCATACATGCAGCGACCAGCAACGTAACCCAGCCGTGTCCGCCTGGAGGCGCGATGAGTTACGCCACTGCGCCATGTGACTCGAAGCGATTCGCCCCGAGACGATCCCGGTCCGCCGCCTTCGCGCACCTGCTACAGGTACTCGATCTGCGCTCCGGCGTTGTCGCAGGTGAGGATATGCGTCTCGCACTCGGGGAACTGCTCGCGCAGGCGCACCTGTAAAAACTTCGCCACGATGGTGTCGTCGGTCACCGCCATGAGCGTGGAGCCCGAGCCGGAGATCCACAGCGTCTTGGCCCCGCCCTCGAGGCAGGTCGCGCGGATGGCATCGTAGTCGGGGATGAGCGCGCGGCGGTACGGCTCCTGCAGGCGGTCGTCGTTCGCGGCGGCGATGAGGTCGGTGTCCCCGGTCTCGAGCCCGCGCGTGAGCCCAGCGACGCGCCCCATCTGCCACACGGCGGTGGAGAGCGGCACCTCCTGCGGCACGACCTTGCGCGCCTCGCTCGTGTGCACCTCGTACGGCGGGATGATGGTGACGAAGCGCAGGCGGTCGCTCACGGCGTAGCGCAGGCAGCGCGGCAGCTCGCCGGTGGGGGTGAACGAGCAGACGGCGGCGCCGAGCAGCGCAGGCGCGACGTTGTCCGGGTGCCCCTCCATCTGCGCGGCGAGCGCCACGAGCTCGTCGCGCGTCACGGCGCGGCGGGTGAGGGCGGCGGCCCCCATGATGCCCGCGACGACGCAGGTCGAGCTCGAGCCCAGGCCGCGCGCGACGGGGATTTGCGTGTCGATGTCGATGGAGATGGGGAACGGCTCCCTGCCCCACGCCTTGAGCGCTTGGACAAACGCCTGGTAGACCATGTTGTCTTCGTTCTGGAACTCCTCGGGGCAGCCGGTGATGGTGAGCGTGTCGGCATGGTCGAAGGTGAAGTGCGCGTAGAGCGACACCGCCATGCCGAGCGTGTCGTAGCCGATGCCCAGGTTCGCGCTCGTCGCCGGAACGGTTACCTTGATCATGCGTGATCGTCCTCCCTGTCTGCGAGTGATGAAAACATGCCGGGTGCTGTGAGCCGGGCGCCGCCGGGTCTACAGGTCGAGTGCTGCCCGCTCCACGAACGCGCCCATGTCGTCGACATCGACCACGTCGCCGTGCAGGATCGGTGCGCTCTGCAGGCTGGCGAGCTGCGCGGGCGGCATGGTGCCGGTCGCCTGGGCGAGCGTCTCCATGCAGGCGAAATCGTCTTCGGGAACCGCGAGGTCGAGCGCCTCGGCCACGGCGCGCGGGAACTTGTACGGGCTCGCCGTGGAGAGCAGCACGCGGGCGCGGGCGCCGGGCGCGGCGGGCGTGCGCTCGAGCACGTGGTAGCCGCAGGCGGTGTGCGGGTCGATGAGGTAGCCATGGCCCTCCCAGCAGGAGCGGATGGCGTCGCTCACCTCGGCCTCGCTCGCCCAGCCGCAGCCGAACACCTCCTGGATGCGCGCGAGCAGGTCTGCCGGCACCTCGTAGCGGCCGGTCTCGGCGAGCTCTGCCATGAGCGCGGCCACGAGCTCGCAGTCGCCGTCACTCAGGTAGTAGAGCATGCGCTCGAGGTTCGACGAGATGAGGATGTCCATGCTGGGCGAGGTCGTGGTGAAGAACGGGCGGTTGCGGTCATAGACGCCCGTGGTGAGGAAGTCGTAGAGCACGTTGTTCGCGTCGCTCGCCACGATGAGCTTCGCCACGGGCAGCCCCAGGAGCTTGGCGTAGTACCCGGCGAGCACGTCGCCGAAGTTGCCGGTGGGCACGCAGAACTCGACCTCGTCGCCCACCTCGATCGTGCCCGCGCGCAGCAGTTGCGCGTAGGCGGCGAAGTAGTAGACCACCTGCGGCACGAGGCGCCCCACGTTGATGGAGTTCGCGCTCGAAAGCGTCCAGCCCGCCGCGCCGAGGCGCTCCGCGAGCGCGCTATCGGCGAAGATGCGCTTCACGGCGCTCTGCGTGTCGTCGAAGTTTCCGCGCACGGCGCAGACGGCCACGTTGCCGCCCGCCTGCGTGGTCATCTGCAGCTCCTGCACGTGGCTCACCTTGCCGGCGGGGTAGAAGACGGTGATGCCGCAGCCGGGAGCGTCGGCGAAGCCGGCGAGCGCCGCCTTGCCCGTGTCGCCCGAGGTCGCGGTGACGATCATCACGCGCCCGTCGCCGTCCGCGTCGCCCGCGCGCGCCATGAGCCGCGGCAGCATCTGCAGGGCGACGTCCTTGAAGGCGCTCGTGGGGCCATGGAAGAGCTCGAGTACGGAGACGGGTGAGTCAATTGAACCCGTCCCCAATGACTCAAGCGGGACGAGGGGCGTGACCTCGGGGCTCGCGAAGGTGCCCTCGTAGGCCTCGCGTACGCACGCGGCGATCTCGTCCGATGTGTAATCAGGTAGTAACAATTGCAGCACAGCCTGGGCGATCTCGCTGTACGACATCTCGGCAAGGCGGCTGACCTCGAATTTCTCCGCTCCCAGGGCGTCGCAGACGAAGAGCCCGCCATCCGGTGCGAGGCCTTCGCGAATCGCCTCCTTCGAGGTGCGGGAAATGGCTCGCGAACGTGTACTATGATACAAACTCATGTGGAAGCTCCTCGTGTGCGCCGGAGTTCGAACCAAACCCATGGTATCAGAGCGCATCGCACGCGCGCAGGCGAGCCAGGAAAGGTAACCTCATCGATATGATTAAGATCGCCAAGTTCGGCGGCTCGTCGGTCGCCGATGCCAAGCACTTCAAGCAGATCAAGCGGATCGTCGAGGCCGACCCGTCGCGCCGGTTCATCGTGGTCTCGGCGTGCGGCCGCCGCTGGAAGAGCGACGCCAAGGTCACGGACCTGCTCTACCTCGTCTCGGCCCACATGCGCTACCACGTCTCGTGCGACGACCTGCTCGAGGACATCGGCAGCCGCTTCTTCGCCATCGCCGACGAGCTGGGGCTCAGCTACCCCATCCGCGAGGAGTACGCGACGTTCTGCGAGCGCGTGCACGCCGGCGAGCTCACGCAGGAGGAGCTCGTGAGCCGCGGCGAGTACTTCACCGGCCGCCTCATGGCCGAGTACCTCGACCTGCCCTTCCTCGACGCCGCCGACGTCGTGGCCTTCCACCACGACGGCACGCTCGCCATGGAGCGCACCGAGGCCCTCATCCAGGAGCGCGGCATCCCCGGCGGCTTCCTCATGCCCGGCTTCTACGGCGCCACGCGCGAGGGGCGCATCATGCTGCTCGATCGCGGCGGCGGCGACATCTCCGGCTCCATTCTGGCGAAATGCCTCGGCGCGGACCTCTACGAGAACTGGACGGACGTCTCGGGCTTCCTCTCCGCGGACCCGCGCATCGTGGACAACCCGCAGCCCATCGGCCGCATCACCTATTCCGAGCTGCGCGAGCTCTCGTACATGGGCGCGTCGGTGCTGCACGAGGAGGCCGTGCTCCCCGTCATGGAGGCGGGCATCCCCATCGCCATCAAGAACACGAACCGGCCGCAGGACCCCGGCACGATCATCTCCGACCGCGACGACTACGTCTCGGACGAGCCCATCATCACCGGCGTCACGGGCAAGCGCGACTTCGTGGCCGTGCACATCCTGAAGGACCACCTCACGAACGAGATCGGCTACTACCGCCGCGTGCTCTCGATCTTCGAGCGCTACCGCGTGAGCGTGGAGCACATCCCCTCGGGCATCGACTCGTTCGCCGTGGTCGTGCGCGGCGAGGACGTGAAGGATTCGCTGTGGTCGATCGTCGCGGACATCAAGCGCGAGGTCGAGCCGGATAAGATCAAGGTCGTGGACGACCTGGCGCTCGTGTCGACCGTCGGCCGCAACGTGGTGGGGCGCCCCGGCGTGTCGGGATCGCTCTTCGCGGCACTCGGCCAGGAGGGCGTGTCCATCCGCATGATGTCGCAGGGCTCCGACGAGATCAACATCATCGTGGGCGTGCGCGACAGCGATTTCGAGCGTGCCATCCGCGCCATCTACCGGGCGTTTTCCGACGGCGACCACCTGCTCGAGCTCTCCGACCTGAAGCGTGCCGAGGAAGAGGCGCGCATCGAGACGGCGGGTCTGGCGCAGCGGGTCGAGTAGCCCCGAGGGGTTGTTTGGGGACGTGTTCGTTTCAACCCATTGAGGAGGAGCCATGAAGCAGTACACCATCGCCATCCTGGGCGCGACGGGGGCCGTGGGCACGCAGATGCTCCAGTGCCTGGAGGAGCAGGACGTTCCCGTGGGCGAGCTGCGCCTGCTCGCGAGTGCGCGCAGCGCCGGCAAGCTCATGACGTTCAAGGGCGAGGAGATCGCCATCCAGGAGGCGCGACCCGAGGCGTTCCAGGGCTGCGACTTCGTGCTCGGGGCGGCGGACGACGCCATCGCGCGCGAGCTTCTGCCGAAGGCCGTGGAAGCGGGCGCTGTCGTGATCGACAACAGCCATGCGTTCCGCCTCGATCCCGATGTGCCGCTCGTGGTGCCCGAGGTCAACGGTGCGGACGCCCTCGCGCACCACGGCATCATCGCCAACCCCAACTGCGCCACGATCATCGGCCTCGTGCCCACGTGGCCGCTGCACCTGGCGGCGGGCGTGACGCGCATGATCGTGTCGACGTACCAGGCCGCGAGCGGCACGGGCGCGCCGGGCATGGCGGAGCTCGAGGCGCAGATCCAAGCGATGGGGCGCGGCGAGGACATCCCTGAGCCGCACGCGTTTGCCGCGCAGCTCGTGAGCAACCTCATCCCGCAGATCGGCGGCTTCGACGGCGAGGGCTACACCTCGGAGGAGATGAAGCTGCAGAACGAGGGGCGCAAGATCATGCACCTGCCCGAGCTGCGCGTGAACTGCACCTGCGTGCGCGTGCCGGTGATGCGCTCGCATTCCGAGAGCATCACGCTCGAGTTCGAGCGCGACATCACGGTGGAGGAGGCGCGCGAGATCCTCGCTGTCGCGCCCGGCGTGAAGCTCGTGGACGATCGCGACGCCGTGAGCGCGCACGATCGCTTCCCCATGCCGCTCGACACGAGCGACCAGGACCTCATCTGGGTTGGTCGCCTGCGCCGCGACATCTCGAACCCCGAGCCCGCGCGCGGCATCACGTTCTGGTGCTGCGGCGACCAGATTCGCAAGGGCGCTGCGACGAACGCCGTGCAGATCCTGAAGCTGCTGCTCGCGTAAGCCCGCGGGTGGAGTGCGCCCGCGCCCGGCGCCGGTGATAAAAAGGTGACTGACACCAAATTATCAGTCGAGGATCTGCACCTCGTCTGCGTGCATGAGCTCGGAATGGATGTCTGGCGCGTCGTCCCAAAACGTGACCTTGACCTTCCAGCCCGACCGCAGCACGAGGGGTGGATCTTCCATAACCTGCCCGTCGGCGTCTCTGAACGTCGTGTCGTCATCGATGTAAATGACATAGAACACGCGCTCGTTCGAGACGCCCGACCACAGGGCATCGCTTTTGACGACGCCCTGTCTCCAAGCCGGAGCCGTTGAGACGATGGTTCCGGTGACATTGAGCCTGCTGCGCATGGCAGTGCGCGCCATTCCCGGCACAGCGAGGCACACGACGATGCCGAGCAGCAGACCCCCAGCGAAGATGAGCACCGTGTGCCGCGAGCCTTGTACCCAACGGATAGCGCGCTGGGCGAGCGAGGGCGGGCGGTCGTCGGGGCCGGCATCGTCGCACGCCTCGGCATCTTCGTCGCGGCCAGCCGTTTCGACCGTCTCGGTCTCCGGTGGCGAGACCAGGGAATCCAGGGTCACGTGGTAGAGGTTCGCGAGGGCGATGAGGTTGTCGGTATCGGGAACCGCCTCGCCGCGCTCCCATTTCGACACCGCCTGCCGGGTCACGCCGATCGCATCGGCGACGGCATCTTGGCTCATGCCGTGCTCGAACCTGAGGTCGGACAATCGCTGCGCTAAGGGACTGAGCATCGCACGCCTCCTCATCTGGTGCCACGCCGGCGCCGTGGGTTGGAAGGTTGCATTCATGCTAGGAGGCGGCACACGGTTGCGCCAGCGCTTTTAGGTGGAATGGTTCGGGAAGCTGCAGCTTTTGGCGCAACGTGCGGTTGCGGACACCGGTTGCGCCCGCGCCGCGCCCGTCGGTGATAAAAAGGTGACTGACACCATTTTATCACCGGTGGGTCGCTCTGGGCTCTTGGTGATAAAATGGTGACTGACACCAAATTATCACCGGCGCCGACCTCAGCGCGTCACTCTGGGCTCTTGAGGGCCTCCACCATGTTCACGCGGTCGAGCATGCGGTTCGTGATGCGGCTCACCACGAGCGCGAACACCACCGAGAACGCCGCCGCGAGCGCATAGCACCACGGCGCCACCTCGACGTCGAAGAAGATCGACGGCATCTTCAGGATGTACGTGAAGCTCTCGGACAGCGCCCAGCCGGCGGGCAGCCCCACGAGGATGCCGATGAGCGTGAGCACGAACGTCTCCTTGTTGATGTACGTGCGCACCTCGCCCACGCGGAAGCCGAGCACCTTGATGGTGGCGATCTCGCGCTCGCGCTCGCCGATGTTCACCGTGGAGAGCGTGAAGAGCACCACGAACGCGAGCCCCGCGGCCAACCCGATGATCACGTAGACCACCACGTTGATGAGGGTGAAGCTCTTCTCGAACTGCTGGTGCATCTTTGCCGTGCTCGTGATGGAGAGGAAGTCCTCGCTCGCCTCGAGTTCGTCGGCGAACTCCAGCTGCTCGGCGTTGTCGCCCGCGAGGTGCGCGAAGAACCCGGTGAGCTCGAGCGGCTTCCCGAACAGCTCCTCGTAGGCGTCTTGGGTCATGTAGACGGCATTGCCCAGGTAGTTGCGGGTGATGGCGTTGACGGGCGCATCCGCCTCGTCGAGTGCGGTCGTGGTGAGCTGCGCGGTATCGCCCTGCGCGAGGTCGAGCACCGTGGCGGCGTTGTTCGTGATGACCACGCCCGCCTCGTCGAGGTCGATGGGCTCGCCGGAAAGTGTCTCGAGGCTCACGTACGGGTCGATCGAGGCACCGCGCGGCACCACGTAGAGCTGCATGCTCTCCTTCGCGCCGTCGAACTCGACGGTGATGTTGTCGATGCCGAGCGCCTGGAGGTTGCGCACCTCGCCCGAATCCTCGAGGAGCGCCTGGCAGGTCTCGAAGTCGTCCGCCTGCGTGACCGCCATGAGGTCGTAGCGGTAGATGTTCTCGTACTGGCGCGGCGCGAGCGACTCGACGGTGTTCTTGATGGAGAACCCGCAGACGAGCAGCGCCGTGCAGCCCATGATGCCGAACACCGTCATGGCGAAGCGCTTCTTGTAGCGGAAGAGGTTGCGCGCCGTGACCTTGTTGAGGAACCCGAGGCGTCGCCAGAGCGGGCGGATGTGCTCCAGGAAGATGCGCGAACCGGCGCGCGGGGCACGCGGGCGCATGAGCGAGGCGGGCGTCTCGCGCAGGTCCGCACGGCAGGTGATGAACGTCGATCCGGCGATGCCGATCACGAACGCCGCGATGCCCAGCACCGCGTAGAACAGGTTGAACTGCAGGCTGAAGAGCGGCAGCAGGTACATGGCCTGGAAGATGTAGAACAAGATGTAGGGGATGAGCACGAACCCGAGGATGTCGCCCAGGATGCCGCCGATGAGCGCGGCCGTCGCGGTGTAGATGAGGTATTTCGACAGGATGCGCGCCTTCGAGTAGCCGAGCGCCTTGTACAGGCCGATGAGCGTGCGCTCCTCCTCGACCATGCGGGTGGCGGTGGTGAGGCTCACGAGGATCGCGACGATGTAGAAGATGACGGGGATGATGTTCGCGATGGTCTCGATGGACGAGGCGTCGGAGTCGACGCTCGAATAGCTGCCGAGGCCGGAGCGATTCTGCACGTACCAGGTGGCGGGCTCGACGGCGTCCACATCCGCGCGGGCGTCGGCGATCTGCGCGAGGGCGTCGTCGCGCTCCTCCTCGAAGGTCGCGCGCCCGTCGTCGAGCTCGGCTTGGCCATCAGCGAGCTGGGCGAGGGCGTCGTCGAGCTGTGCCTGCGCGTCGGCGAGCTGGGCGAGCGCGGAGGCGCGCTGCGCGATGAGCTCGCGCTGGCCGGCATCGAGCTGGGCGAGAGCACTGCGCGCCGTATCGAGGCCCTCTTGTGCTCGTGTTTCCTGGGCGGCGAGCTGCGCCAGGCCGTCGCGGATGCTCTGACGGGATCCCTCGATGCCGCCGGGGAGTTGGGATGCGATGGCTTGGAGCTGGGCGAAAGCCGCGTTAGCCTGCGCGGCGCCCGAGGCCGCGCGCCCCATGCCCTGCGCGAGCTGGTCGATGGCAGCGTCAGAGATGTTTTCGAGCGATGTGAGCGCTTGGTTGAGTTGATCCAGCTGCTCGGCGAGTTGATCGTAGGCGGCGAGCTGCGCGTTGAGCACGTCCTGCTCCTCGGCGAGCGCGCTTTCCTCGCTGGCGAGCAGGTTCTCCTCCTCGGTGAGTGCCCGCTGCTCTTCCGCGAGTTCGCCGCGTTCGGTTAGGAGATCGGCGCGTGCGGGATCGTCTTCCTCGAGCGAGGCCAAGGTATCATCGATCTGGGTGAGCCGCACTGCGATCTGGGCGACGCGCGCATCGATTGCGCCCGTGCGCTCCTCGATGTCCTCTCGGCGTTCGGCCACCTGCGTGCGACGCTCAATCTGCGGGGCGAGACGCTGCTCAAGCATATCTTGATAACTCTGCGCGTCGGTGCGTAGTTGCTGCAATTTTCCCGTGGCGCCGTCACGGAAGGTCTTCACGGCGCTCGTGAACGCTTCTTCGAGCTCGATGGGTTCTTCCAGTCCGGAATATGAACACAAGTTGTTCCAGGCGTCGCGCACCGGCGAGAAGTCCATGCCAACGGTGTTTGCAATCTGTTCAAGACCATCAAGGAGCTCCGCACCTTGCGCTTGCGCCGTACTCACACCTGCTTGAGCAAGCTGGACGGCCTTCTCCGCCTGAGCGATGCCCGATTCAAGTGCGCCGATCTTGTCCAGCTGCTCCTCAAGCACTGCCCGCGTCTCCGCGATCGTTGCGAGACCGCTCTGCGCCTGCTCGATACCCGCCTGCGCTTCAGTACGTCCATCGTCGATCTGTGCTTGCGCGTCACCGAGCTCGGCAAGGGCGTTCGCACGCTGCTCGTCGAGTTCACGCTGGCCGTCTTGGGCTTCTGCCAGGCCGTCGTCGATCTCCGCCTGCGCGTCGTCGAGTGCGGATTCGGCGTCGGCGAGCTCGGCGAGGGCGTCCGCTTCCTGGTCGTCGATCTCGGCCATGGCCTCGTCTTTAATGGCCTGCGCACGCGCCCGCTCGCGCTGCGGCGCCAGGTCCTCCACGCGCGCCTGCACCTCGTCTACGCGCGCGTCATACGCTTCGGAATACGCCGACAGGTTCTCTGTACCGGAAACAGCGAGGTAGGCGATGGTGTACGTGGCGTCGTCCTGGACGGCGCGGTCGCTCACGAAGAACGTGTAGTCGCTCGACGTGCTCGCGCGGAACGCGACGGGGCCGTCCGGCTGCGTGATGTTCGCCGGGTCCACGACGGTGCCCACGATGGTGTACGTGCCGCCGGGAATCGCGCCCACGGACGGCTCGTCGGAAAGCCCGGTGGGGTCGTCCTGCTCGGCATCTTCGAACTCGAGCGTGTCCCCGATCTGCTTGCCGGAGTCCTTGAGGTACTTCTCCGTTACCGCGACCTCGTCCGCGGACTCGGGCAGGCGCCCCTCCACCACATACGGTTCGTTCATGCCGCTCGCGAGCAGCGCCTTCACGGTGATGGTGGCGCGCAGCCCGTCGACGAGGGTGTACGTCGTCTCCTCGAACCCGCCCTCCGCCTGCGCGACGCCGTCCACCGCGGCGAGCTCGGCGATGTCCTCGTCCGTGAGGCCGTAGGTCGACTGCACGGAGATGTCGAAGAGGTGCTGGCTGCTGTAGAGGGCGCTCGCCGCCGCGCGCAGGTCGATGCAGGCCATGGAGAGGCCGGTGAGCATGGTCGCGCCGAGCGCGCAGATGACCACGATGGAGAGGAAGCGCTTCATGCTTCCGCGTATCGTGCGGACGATGTCCTTCGTGAAGGCCTTCATCGCGCTGCGCCTACCATTCGATCTGGGCGATGGGCGTCGGCGACGGGTTGAGCGACATGTCGGTCACGCGACCGCTCTTGAAGCGGATGAGGCGGTCGGCCATGGGCGCGAGCGCGGAGTTGTGCGTGATGATGATGACGGTGATGCCGTCGCGCCGGCACGTGTCCTGCAGGAGCTGGAGGATCTGCTTGCCGGTCTGGTAGTCGAGCGCGCCGGTGGGCTCGTCGCAGAGCAGGAGCTTCGGGTTCTTCGCGACGGCGCGGGCGATGGAGACGCGCTGCTGCTCGCCGCCGGAGAGCTGCGCGGGGAAGTTGGCGAGGCGCGCGGCGAGGCCGACCTTCTCGAGCGATTCGCGCGCGTCGAGGGCGTCCGGGCACACCTGCGCCGCGAGCTCGACGTTCTCGAGCGCGGTGAGGTTGGGGACGAGGTTGTAGAACTGGAACACGAAGCCCACGTCGGTGCGGCGGTACTCGACGAGCTCGCGCTCGGTGGCGTGCGTGATGTCGCGGCCGTCCACGAGCACCTCGCCTGAGGTGGCGGAATCCATGCCGCCGAGGATGTTGAGCGCCGTGGTCTTGCCCGCGCCCGACGCGCCCAGGATCACGGCCAGCTCGCCGCGCTCCACCTCGAAGCTCGCGCCGTCGAGCGCGTGGATGAGCGTCTCGCCGGATCCGTAGGCCTTGACAACGTCGTTGAACTCGATATATGCCATGCGATGCACCGATTCTAGATAGCCGAGAGCGCCGAGTGCCGCGCTGCGGAATCGCTCGACAGCGTGTTGTCTAGTAGTATAAAGACGGTTGTACCCATGTTCGATAGGCGCTCGACACCTGTTGACGAATTGTCGAATGGGACGAGCGGGCGCGGTGCGCGATCGGTCGCCGCACGGAAGCGAGGGGATGGATGCATGAAACGTCAGCCGCAGGTCACAGAACAGACGCGCGCCCATCTTATGCAGGCATTTTGGGAGCTGTACCTCGAGAAGCCCATCGACAAGATCACCATCCGCGAGATCACCGACCGCGCGGGCTACAACCGGGCGACGTTCTACCTGCACTACCGCGACGTGTACGACCTGTTCGAGCAGCTCGAGGACGGCATCCTCGCGCAGATCCGGCAGCTGGTGAACGACCGGCTCCTCGGCGAGGAAACGCTCGACTTCTCAAACCACATGGGCTTCATCGTGCAGCTCGCCGAGCGCTTCAACCGCTTCATGCCGCGCCTCCTGGCGAGCGACCCCTCGTTCGCCGAGCGCTTGAAGGCCATCATCACGCCGCTGCTCGACCGGTTCATCATCCCTGCGGACGAGCTGACGGACGACGAGCGCGATATCCTGCGCAACTTCTATGCGAGTGGCTTGCTGAGCGCCATAACGACCTGGATGCCGCGCCGCGATCGCATGCCCATCGACGAGCTCATCGCGCTCATCATGCAGGCGGTGGCGCCGCATCAGGCGGAGCGGGCGTAGCGCGGGCGCACGGGTGGCCAAATATTCCCGTTTTGTGACATCGATCCTGGGAAAACACGGGTGCGATTCACCCATACGTGGGATAACCGTGCCCGATACCAGGGCGGTGGAGGAAGCGCACCCCTGATTTCCCAGATGAGCGGTCACAAAACTGGAACATTTGACCAGCGCGGGCACAGCGAGGGCTTCGGAGGCGGAAAAGCGGGGCTCGCAAGCGGGTCTGCACGCGCTATATCACGCCGCGCGCCACCTCGTCGCGCCCGGTAACGAAAAACCGGCCATGGTGATCACGACCGGTTTGAATAGCGCGAAAATGCAGGTGAGGCTTCGGGGCACGGGCGCGGGATCGCTGAGACAAATGAACCCGACCCCAATGACTCACTCGTCGCCGAAGCTGATGCCGAGCGCCTTTGCCTCGCGCACGAGGTCGCTCTTGGGGTCGACGTACTTGAGCTTGCCGGCGACGTCGGCGAGCGGCACGCGCGTCATCTTGCGGTCCACCTGGGCGATCATGTAGCCGAACTTGCCCTCAAGGCAGCCGAGCGCCGCCTCGACGCCGCACTGCGTGGCGAAGATGCGGTCCTGGGCGTCGGGGATGCCGCCGCGCTGCGTGTGCCCGGGGATGGCCACGCGCGTCTCGCGCCCGGTGCGCGCCTCGATCTCCTTGGCGATGTCGTACACGATGGACGGGCTCGTGCGCGCGGCGACCTTCTTCTTGTACTCCTTCTTGGAGAGGGCGGCGTCCTCCTTCGAGATGGCGCCCTCCGCGACGGCGAGGATGGTGAAGCGGCTGCCGGTCTGCATGCGCTTGTCGATCGTCGCGATGACGTTGTCCATGCTGTACGGGATCTCGGGGATGAGGATGACGTCCGCACCGCCCGCGACGCCCGCGTACAGGGGGATCCAGCCCACCTTGTGGCCCATGATCTCGATGACGAATACGCGGCCGTGGCTCGAGGCGGTGGTGTGGATGTCATCGATGCACTTCGTGGCGATCTCGACGGCGCTCGTGAAGCCGAACGTCATCTCGGTGCCCCAGGTATCGTTGTCGATGGTCTTGGGCAGGGCGATGACGTTCAGGCCCTCCTGCGAAAGGCGGTTGGCGGTCTTGGTGGAGCCGTTTCCGCCCAGCATGAAGAGGCAGTCCAGATGCAGCTGCTTATAGGTCTTGATCATGGCAGGGACCTTCTCCACGCCGTCGGCCTCGGGCGTGTCGAGCAGCTTGAACGGGGTGCGGCTCGTGCCCAGGATGGTGCCGCCGCGCGTGAGGATGCCGCTGAAGTCGCGCGGGGTCATCTTGCGGTAGCGCCCGTAGATGAGGCCCTGGTAGCCGTCCTCGAACCCGTAGATCTCCAGTGATTCCTTGCTCTTGTTGAAGAGCGTCTTCACGATGCCGCGCATGGTCGCGTTGAGCGCCTGGCAGTCGCCGCCGCTCGTGAGCAATCCGATTCGAAGCATGGGTATCCCCCTTTTCGCCGCCATGCAGAACTTGCGGCACCAGTGTACCGCTCTTGCCGCGTCGCGGTTTTGTGATGCGGGATGAAATGCGCCAAGTAATGCGGAGCGCGCCGGTGCGCGCGGCGGCGAAGAGGGGTCTGCGGGAGGTGCGCAGACCGATCCCGACCAGGGAAAAGCGCCTGCCGCGCCCGCCGCCCGTGCAGCCCTATGCGTCCTTCCAGAACTCCCGGATGAGCGCCTTGCGGTTCTCGAGGCCGGTCTTCTGCAGGATGTTGTGCACGTGCACCTTCACCGTGCTCAGGGAAAGGTGCAGCTCGGAGGCGATGTTCTGGTTGTCCTTGCCGCGCAGCACCTCGCGCATGATCTCCTGCTCGCGCGGCGAGAGCTGGTGCCGGCGGCTGAAATAGGGGAGGTTGGCCTCGATGAACTCCTCCTGCGGCGCGCTGCTCTTCACCGGCGGGTTCTCGAAGCGCAGCGAGAGCGCCTTGAACGCGCTGCGGCACGCGGTGACCATGCAGCACAGCACGAGCGCGTTCTCGCAGTAGTTGCGCTCGGGCGCCACGGCGCGCAGGTCCATGATGAACCCGCCCGCGCCCGCCACGAGGAAGTAAAGGGCATCCTCCACGACCACGCCCACCCCGAGCACCCAGAGCAGCAGGTACAGGCCGGCGGAGCGCTTGAGCCGCGCCCGCTCGGACTCGTTTTTCTGCAGGAGGTACCGCACGCCCGCATAGATGAGCATCCAGAGCAGGAAGAGCGCCCGCATGGAGTAGAAGACGAAGCGCTCCAGGTTGTTCTCGGGCACGGCGACGAGCGCGGCGATGCTCAGGAGGCAGAAGACGACGCAGGGCACGAGCTTCACCGCGCGCGGCACGCCGCCCAGGTACTCGCAGACGAGCAGCCAGAACGACGAGATGAACCCCACGCCGGAGACGAGCGTGGCCACGGAGCGCAGCGCGAGGTAGGTCCCGTTATCGCGCCAGGCGTGCCCCGCGGCGAGGATGTTGTCCTGGAACACCCAGGCGATGTCGAAGAAGTAGAAGAGGAAGCCCACCGCGGCGATGAGCATGAGCTGCCTGCGCGAGACGAGGTAGGCCGAAAGGCAGGTGGCCGAGGTGAGGATCGACGAGAGGAGCATGAACAGCGTGAAGTGGAACACGATGAAGTCCATGGACGCCCCCAAATCGATGTACCGGGCGCGCTGCCTCGCGCCGTCTCGTCTCACCTTGCCGCGCACCGACGTCGCGCGGCAGCCCCGGTGTCCCCGCGTCACCCGCGATGCGACGCCTTCCATGGTACTCGACCGCGCCGCGGGCGCGCCGTGCTTCCCGGTGGACGGTCGCGGCCCGTCCTGCGCGCAGCCGCTCGCTTTACATCAGCTACCTGCGGTTTATTGCGGGTTTAGGCCGCCGTTTCCAATCGGTAAACCCAAGTTACGCCCCACGGTACACCCCGCTTAGCCCTAGCCGCCGCCTCGCGCCCCTCCGAATATGGCATCAAGAGGCGGAGGGCGGCGGTACCGTGCCCGCTCATCGGGGCTCGCGCTTCCCCCGAGCGCCCATCCGCCTCTGAGCGCGTTGGTGAAATCCGGGTTGCGTCCGGCTGCGCGCCCGCCCAAGGGGGCGCGGCGACATGCGCGGCGGCGCGGGAAGGAGTTGCGATATGGCGGAAACGACGGAGACGAGGCAGGAGGGTACGAAGGGTATCGGCCTCTTCGGCCTCATCGGCATGGTGGTGAGCTCGTGCATCGGCTCGGGCGCCTTCGCCATCTCGGGCCAGCTCGCGCAGGTGGCCGCCCCGGGCAGCGCGCTTGTGGCCTGGCTCATCGTGGGCCTGGGCTTCCTCATGCTCGCGCTCTCGCTCAACAATCTGGGTGCGAACCGCCCCGACCTACCGGGCATCTTCTCCTATGCGCAGGAGGGCTTCGGCCCCTTCGCGGGGTTCGTCTCGGGCTGGGGCTACTGGCTCTCGGCGTGGCTCGGCAACGTGGCCTTCGCCACGATGATGATGTCCACGGTGGGCTACTTCTTCCCGGAGTTCCTCCCGGGCAACACCGTGCCGTGCATCGCCATCGCGTCGGTGGTGATGTGGCTGCTCACCATCTTCGTCATCCGCGGCGTGGAGAGCGCGTCGTTTTTGAACGCCATTGTCATGGTGTGCAAGGTCGTGTCGCTCGCGGTCTTCATCCTGTTCAGCCTCTTCTTGTTCAACGCCGGCATCTTCACTGCGGACTTCTGGGGCGCCGTGTATAACAACGCCGTCGCCGCCGGCACCGCCGGCCCGGACGCCGCGCCGCTCGGCGACGTGATCCAGCAGATCGTGAACTGCTTCATCATCATGTTCTGGGTGTTCGTGGGCATCGAGGGCGCCACCGTCATGTCGTCGCGCGCCGCCCGCAAGCGCGACGTGGGCAAGGCCACGGTCATCGGCCTCGCGTGCCTGCTCGCCATCTACATCGGTTGCTCGGTTTTGCCCTACGGCTACATGAGCTACACCGAGATCGCCACGCTCGACTACCCCGCCATGGTCTACATCTTCGAGGACATGGCGCCCGGCTGGGGCGGCGCGTTCATCTCCGTCGCCATCATCGTCTCCATCCTGGGCTCGTGGCTCTCGTTCACGATGCTGCCGGCCGAGACCACCTCGGAGATGGCGGAGGCGAAGCTCCTGCCCGCGTCGTGGGGCAAGCTCAACGCCAAGAACGCCCCGCAGCTGAGCCTCGTCGTGGTGGGCGCGTGCACGCAGGCCTTCCTCATCGTGCTGCTCGTGAGCGAGGACGCCTACGACTTCGCGTACTCCATGTGCACGGTGGCCATCGTCATCACCTGGGCGCTCGCAGCCGCCTACCAGGTCAAGTGGGCACTCCAGAACAAGCGGCCGGCGCAGCTCGTCATCGGTGCCATCGCCACGGCCTTCCTGGTGGTGGGCGTGCTCTTCAACGGCTGGTCCTACCTGCTGCTCACCTGCGTGGGCTACATCCCCGGCTTCGTGGTGTACGTGCAGGGGCGCCGTTCCGAGGGGCTCGCGTTGGGAGGCGCGGACAAGGCGGGCATCGTGGTCATCACCTTGCTGGGCGTGCTGGCGCTCGTGCTGCTCGCCATGGGCATCATCACGCTGTAATACGAGGAGGAACACATGAACATCGCAACCATCGGCGTCGAGGACTGGCTCAACGTGCACGAGAAGAGCGCGACGGTGGATATCGCGCAGTCCACGATCGCCTCGCTCACCATGGACGAGATCCTGAAGCTCGACGGCACGGACGGGCAGGGCTTCTACGAGCAGCTCGGCCGCGAGAAGATGAACTACGGCTGGATCGAGGGCTCGCCCGAGTTCAAGCAGGAGGTGGCTTCGCTCTACCAGAACGTGGAGCCCGAGAACATCCTGCAGACGAACGGCGCCACCGGCGCGAACCTGCTCGCGCTCATGACGCTCGTGGAGCCCGGCGACCACGTGATCGCCGAGTACCCCACCTACCAGCCGCTCTACGAGATCCCGCGCACGCTGGGCGCCGAGGTCGAGTACTGGCACATCCAGGAGGAGCTGGGCTGGCAGCCCGACATCGCCGAGCTCGAGCGGCTCGTGCGGCCGAACACGAAGCTCATCTGCATCAACAACGCCTCGAACCCGCTCGGCACCGTGCTGCCGCGCGAGACGCTCGAGCAGATCGTGGAGATCGCGCGCTCCGTGGGCGCCTACGTGCTCTCGGACGAGGTGTACCTGCCGCTCGAGGACACGGACCGCTTCGTGTCCATGGCCGACCTCTACGACCGCGCCGTGGTGACGAACTCCATCTCCAAGACGTATTCGGTGCCGGCGGCGCGCATCGGGTGGACGGTGTCGAATGCCGAGGTGGCCGACCGCATCCGCACGTACCGCGACTACACGCTCATCTGCGGCGGCATCTTCAACGACGCGCTCGCCGTGCATGTGCTCAAGAACCGCGAGCGCATCCTGGAGCGCAACCGTGCCATCGTGTTCGGGAACCGCGCCATCGCCCAGGCGTGGATCGACGCCGAGCCGCGCGTGCGCTGGGTGCCGCCGAAGGGTGTGTCGACCTCGTACATCCAGCTCGACATCCCCATGGATGACGAAGAGTTCTGCCTGAAGCTCCTGCGCGAGCGCGGCGTGCTGCTCGTGCCGGGCAGCCGCTTCGAGCTGCCGTGTGGCGCGCGGCTAGGCTACTGCGCGCAGGAGGAGACGCTGCGCGAGGGCCTGCGCCTGCTCTCCGAGGCGCTGCGCGAGTTCGACTAGGCGGACGTCGGGTGCGGCGGGGCGTGGTGGTGCGCTGCGTCCCGTAAGGTGCACGCTTGCATGAAGCGAGCCCGGTTCCCCTGCGTGCAGGAGGGGAGCCGGGCTCGTTTGCGTTTGCGTTCGGAAGGGGCGGGCGGGGGCTCGCGGTTCGTGCGGCTTTGCGCGCTACCGCATGCCCAGGATGTCCGCGACGATGCCCTCGACGGTGATGCCGCAGCTCGCCAGCAGCTCCTGCGGATCGAAGCGGTCGGGGAAGCCCCTGGGGATGCCGTAGCAGCGCGTGCGCACGTCGCTCGTCCCCAGGAAGCGCGCGACCTTCTCGCCCCAGCCGCCCTCGAGCACGCCGTCCTCGAGCGTGATGACCGTGCGGTGCCGCTCGGGCAGGACACGCAGGAACGCTTCGTCGAGCTCCGTGGCATAGCGCGGGTTCACGAGCGTCGGGCACAGGCCGTGCTCGGCCAGGGCGTCCGCCACCTGCTCGCCCAGGGTGAAGAAGCCGCCGAGCGCGAGGATGGCCACCTCGGAGCCCTCGCGGACGACCTGGTAGGCGGGCGTGTCGAAGGTCGCCGGCGCCGCGGGCGCGAGGTCGGGGCGCGAGGCGGGCGCGCCGACCGGCATGCGGATCACGACGGGGCGCTCGCGCTGGTCGAGCGACCAATCGAGCATCGCGAGGTACTCCTCGAGGCAGACGGGCGTGAGCACGCGGAGGTTCGGCAGGGCGCCGAGCATCGCGAGGTCGAAGTAGTTGAGGTGCGTCTCGGCGTTCGCCCCGAAGACGGAGGCGCCGATGTCGACGATCGTGGCGGGCGCGCTGTTGAGGCAGAGGTCGTGCCAGAGCTCGTCGTAGGCGCGCTGCAGGAAGGCGCCGTACGCACCGAAGACGGGGGTGGCGCCGCCCGCGGCGAGCGCGGCGGAGAAGGTGACCGCGTGCTCCTCGGCGATGCCGACGTCCACGAACTGCGCCCCGGCCTGCGCGCGGCGCTCGGGGGTGAATCCGAGCACGTAGGGCATGCCGGCGGTGATGGCCACCACGCGCGGGTCGCGCGCCATGCGCTCGAGGAGGTGGCGGGCCGTGATGTCGGCATAGCCGTCGCGCGGCACGTCGCCGCTGATGAGCTTGCGCTTCTCGCCGGTCTTAAGGTCGAAGGGACCCACGTGGTGCCAGAGCTCGGGCGCGCGCTCGGCGGGTCCGTACCCGGCGCCCTTCGTGGTGTGGATGTGGAGCACCACGGGGCGGTCGGTGCCGCGCAGCTCCTCGAGGGCGCCGACGAGCGCGGTGACGTCGTTGCCCTCCTCGAGGTAGCGGTAGGCGAAGCCCATGGCGCGGAAGATGTTCGACGGGGTGGCGCCGCGCGTGGCGCGCAGCTCCGCGAGGGCGCCGTAGATGCCGCCGTGGTTCTCGGCGATGGACTGGTCGTTGTCGTTCACGACGATGATGAGGCCGCTCTTCAGGTCGGCGGCGTTGTCGAGGCCCTCGAAGGCGAGGCCGCCGGAGAGCGACCCGTCGCCGATGACGGCAACCACGTCGTGGTGCCCGCCCGCGAGGTCGCGCGCCGTGGCGAGGCCGCACGCGAGGCTGAGCGAGGTCGAGGTGTGGCCGATGGAGAAGAGGTCGTGCTCGGACTCGCGCGGGCTCAGGAAGCCGGACACCTCGCCGAAGTGGTCGGGGTCGAGGTAGGCCGCCGCGCGCCCGGTGAGCGCTTTGTGGGCGTAGCACTGGTGCGAGACGTCGAGGACGATCTTATCGCGGGGGGAGTCGAAGACGCGGTGCAGGGCGACGGTGAGCTCGATGACGCCGAGGTTGGGGGCGAGGTGCCCGCCGGCCGCCGCGGAGTTCTCCAGGATGGCCTGACGCAGCTCATCGCAGAGAAGGGGCAGGTCGGAGGCAGCGAGTGCCTTGACGTCCTGCGGCGAGGAGATATGTTCGAGAAGCCTGCTGCGCACGTCGCTCCTGGGTGTCGTCGCCCGGGCGCCCCGTGCGCCCAGATTGAACAACCAGTTTCTCATATTCCCGCGCCCGAAATGTGTATGCTCTGCGATGCCGGGCGAACGGTTCCGCGAGCGGCGCGGAATGGGTTGGTCGGGGGGGGTTGGTTGGGGACGTGTTCCTTTCAACCCATTTTCAACCCATCGGGGAGGACGCGGCGGTTAAGCTGTCTGAAAATGGGTTGAAAGGAACACGTCCCCAACCAACCCATTCGGCAGCTAGGCGGTCGGGAAGGTGAGCTCGATGGCGAGGGCTCCTGGGTCGAGGTGCGCGCGTATCTCGCCGTGCATGGCGCGGACGAGGTTCGCGGCGATGGCGAGCCCAAGGCCGCTGCCGGCGGCGCCGCGCGCGGAATCGGCCTGGTAGAAGCGGTCGAAGAGCCGATCGACGTCGATGTGCGCACCCGGATCGACGGGATTTTCGAACACGATGCACGCCGTTTCGCCCTCCGCGTGCACGCGGATGCGCGGCGCGCCCGTCCCGTGGCGGACGGCGTTCGTGACGAGGTTGTCGAAGACGCGTGCGAGGGCGTCGCCGTTCGCGAGGACGGTCACCGCATCCGGGCAGGCGACCTCGGGCTCCCAGCCCTTCGCCTCGAGCTCGGGATAGTGGGCGAGGAGCGCCTGCTCGATCGCGGAGCGCGCGTCCACCCGCTCGGGCGCGGGCGCGAGGTCGGGATCGGTCGACTTCGTGTACGCGAAGAGCTCGTCGAGGAGCTCGGAGGTGCTGTCGATGCGGGCGGCGGCTGCCTCGAGGTGCCGGTCGCGCACGGTGGCATCGCGCTCGTCGCGCGCGAGCTGCAGGTAGCCCTTGGCGCCCGTGAGCGGCGTGCGGATGTCGTGCGAGAGGGCGGAGAGGTCGCGCTGGAATTCCTCCTGGCTGCGGAGCGCCGCGATGCGCTCGCGCGATGCCTGGTCGAGCCCCGCGTTCACCGCCTCAGCGAGCTCGCGCAGGCCGGGCGCCGGGGTGCCGGACGTCACGCGTGCGTTGCTGTGGGCGTCGCGCGTGCGCAGGAATCGGGCGATGCGCTTGAGCTCGGTCGCATAGGCGGCGACGGCGATGAGGGCGCCCAGGCAGATCCCGAGCACGAGCATGGCGGCGACAAGCATGGAAACCTTCCTCGAACGGGGGGGTGGCAACCTGGCCTTCGGCATCAGGGTACCACCCCGGGGTGCGACGGGTTAGATGTCGCGCGCGCGGCAGATGGCGAGCACGACCGCGCTGGCCGCGGCGATCCACAGCGCGGGTGCGAGGATGGCCTGCGTGAGGCCCGTGCCTGGCAGTGCGGCGCCGAGTTCGCCCCAGCCCGCGGCCATCGCCTGCGCGCCACCGTTGCACAGCCACGTCTCGAGGTTCGACGGCATCCAGCACGCGAACTCGCGGAGGACGTCCGAGATGCCCATGAGGCCGGGCGCGTACCCCTGGATGAGGCCGGCGATGAGCGAGAGGCCATCGGGCACGAGCGATCCGGCGATGCAGAACGCGACGATGTAGCTCAGGGGCACGATGCGCGTGGCGTAGGCGACGATGAGCGAGATGACGGCGAGCGCCCAGGCGTTCAGGCAGATCGCGACCGCCCAGCCGAGGAACGCGAGCGGCGCGTCCATCGCGGCGAAGCGCGTGTCCACCGCAAGTCCGAGCACGACCGTCAGGAGGCTGAGCGAGCAGAACACGATGACGGTCACGATGCCGGCGAACACGATGCGCTCGGCGAAATACGAAAGGCGCCCCGCGCGTGCGGAGACGAGGGTGCGCGCGAAGCCGTCCTTGAAGTCGGCGAGGACGTGCTCGACCACGAAGAAGCAGACGAAGAGCGGGAAGATGCCGCTCATCATGTCGCCGATCATGGCGCTCGGCGAGGAGAACGTCGTGAGGCTGGTGATCGCGCCGGTCGAGAAGTCGAAGCCGCCGGCGATCATCCAGAAGACGAGGTAGATGAGAACGTAGAAAACCGCGCACACAGCGAGGTACTGCCAGAGGCTGCCGCGCAGGCCGCGCGGGCGGGTGATGCGGTAGAGGTCGGCTTTCAGAAGGTTGAGCATTGCGAGCTCCTCTCAAGCTGCCTGCGGGGAGTCCCGCAGGGGGAGTTTCGATGGTTGGGGACGGTTCGGGCGTCGTTCAGATGCGCGCGGCTCAGCGCCGACGTCCCGAAGCGAGCAGGTAGGCGATGGCGCCGAGGATGACGGCGTCCAGGATGAGGCCGCCCATGGCTACCGCCCCCGCGGGCCGGCGCCGGCGTGCTCAGCGTTCGCCGCCTCGTCCGCCGCGCCGCCCATGAGCTCGACGAAGTACTCCTCGATGTCGCGCTCGAGCACGCTGAGCTCGAGGATCGTCTGGCCGCCTGCCGCGAGCGCGTGGGATACGTCCTCCGCCGTCGGCACGCCCGCGTTCGCGGCGTCGCCCGCCGCCCCGCCGAACCGCGCCGCCGCGTTGCGCGCACCCTGCGCCCCGGAGATCACGATGCCGCCGTCCGGCTCCACGCGGAACGCCGCGCCCGCGAGCCGCTCCTCCAGGATGGCGAGGCTGCGCGCGGGGTCTGCCGTCTTCACGCGCACGGAGCTGCCGCAGGCGGCGTGGAGCTCATCCTCGGTGAACTCGCGCACCATGTGGCCGGCCTTGATGACGCCGAAGCGCGTGGCCATGCGGTTGAGCTGGTCGAGCACGTGGCTCGAGATGACGATCGTCACGCCGCGCTCGTGGTTGAGGCGCATGAGCATGGTGCGCAGGGCGCGGGTCTCCTCGGGGTCGATGCCGTTGAAGGGCTCGTCGAGGAGCAGCAGGTCGGGAGATCCCACGAGCGCGAGCGCGAGGCCCAGCCGCTGCTTCATGCCGAGCGAGAACTTCTTCGCCTTGCGCGGGCCCACGTCCTCGAGGCCGACGAGTTCCAGCAGCTCCCGGCACTGCTCGCGCGGCCGCACGACGCCCACGGAGAGCGCCTTCATCATGAGGTTCTCGTACGCGGAGAAATTCGGCAGCAGACCCGGCTGCTCCACGAGCGCCCCGATGCGCGAGAACGCGCTCGAGAACGCGCTGCCCGCGCGCTCGGCCCCGAAGAGCTTGATGGTGCCCCCGGTGGGCGCGTCGAGCCCGGCGATCATCTTCATGGTCGTGGACTTGCCGGCGCCGTTCTTGCCCACGAAGCCGTAGATGTCGCCCTGGGCGACGCGCATGTCCAGGCCGTCGACGGCGCGCACGCTGCCGTATGCCTTCGTGAGCGCATAGGTCTCGATGACGTTCATGGCGGTTCCCTCCCGCTCGCTTTCCGTTCCTTGCCCATGAGTATGCGGGCGGATGGTTCAGCAACCCTTGGGTAAGGGTAAAGAAAGCCTAAAGATGGACGATGGGGCAGCTGAAGCGCAGGCAGAGAGGGCGCGGCCGGTGGCGTGCCCGGCGCTGAGCGCGCCGCGGTTCCGGCGTGCCGCGTTCCCAGCGCGCCGCGCTGCCAGCCCGCGCTATTCCACGAGCTTGAAGCCCATGCCCCACACGGTCTTGATGTAGTCGCTCGTGCCCGACGCCTTGAGCTTGGCGCGGATGTTCGAGACGTGCACGGTCACGGTGCTGTCGTCCGCGGCGTACGCCTCGCCCCACGCGCCCTCGAAGAGCTCGCGCTTGCTGAACACCCGCTTGGGGTGGCTCATGAGCATCTCGACGATGTTGAACTCCGTGCGCGTGAGCTCGACGGGCGCGCCGGCGGCGGAGAACGTGCGGGCGTCCGGGTCGAGCGTCCAGGAGCGGAAGCGCAGCTCGTGGCCGCCTCCGTCGTCGCTGCCGGCACCCGACGCCTGCGCGGTACCTCGCCGATGCCGCAGCTGCACCGCGACGCGGGCGGTGAGCTCGTCGAGGTCGAAGGGCTTCGTGAGGTAGTCGTCCGCGCCGAGCCTGAGCAGGTCGACCTTGTCGGCGGTCGCGGTGCGGGCGGAGATGACGATGATGGGCACGTCGGCCGTGCGCTCGCGCACGAGCGCGGTGAGCTCCTCGCCGGTGAGGCCGGGCAGCATGAGGTCGCAGACCACGAGGTCGAAGGGGAGCGGCTCCGGTGCCTCCCCGGCCGCGCCGGCCTGCAGGAGCAGGCGCGCCTCGGTGCCGGAATAGGCCTGCGTGCAAGCGTA
Organism: Enorma timonensis; assembly: GCF_000321165.1. Classification (NCBI taxonomy): domain Bacteria; kingdom Bacillati; phylum Actinomycetota; class Coriobacteriia; order Coriobacteriales; family Coriobacteriaceae; genus Enorma; species Enorma timonensis. The sequence continues at coordinate 23,254 of NZ_CAPF01000050.1, read as the reverse complement.
GCCCTCGCGCGCCAGGCGCGTCGCGACGATGTGGTTGATGTCGGCGTCGTCCTCGACGATCAGGATGCGCGGCTCGTCCGTCATCGGCATTCCCCTCGGTGATAAAAAGGTGACTGACACCATTTTATCATCGGATGTCGCGCGCCGCGCATCGAGCCCGCCGCGCAGCAAGTATACTGGGTGAAATCCGTCCCGGCGCCGCGCCGGGACACGACCGCGATCAGGGGGAAAGCGCACGATGGAAGAGCTGAAGCAGCGTATCGTCCAAGAAGGCACCATCAAGGAGGGGAACGTCCTCAAGGTCGACGCCTTCCTGAACCACCAGTGCGACGTGGGGCTGTTCGACCGCATGGGCGCCGAGTGGGCGCGGCTGTTCGCGGGCAAGCGGATCGACAAGATCCTCACCATCGAGGCCTCCGGCATCGGCATCGCCTGCGTGGCGGCGCAGCACTTCAACAACGTGCCGGTGGTGTTCGCGAAGAAGTACCAGTCCATCAACCTCGACGGCGAGCAGTACGCAACCTCGATCCACTCCTTCACCAAGCAGAAGGATTTCCACGTGATCGTGGGCAAGCGGTTCCTGAACAAGGGCGAGCACGTGCTCATCATCGACGATTTCCTGGCGAACGGCTGCGCGCTGAACGGCCTCATCGAGCTGTGCGAGGCGGCCGGCGTGGTCGTGGAGGGCATCGGCATCGCCATCGAGAAGGGCTTCCAGGGCGGCGGCGACAGCCTGCGCGAGCGCGGCTACGACCTGCAGTCGCTCGCCATCGTGGAGTCGATGGACCCCGCGACGGGATCGGTGGTGTTCCGCTGATGGCCGCGGGCGAGGACGGGACGGTCGGGTCGGCCGGACGCGCGGCGGACGCCCCTGCGGGGGCTCCCACCGAGCACTTCAAGTTCTTCAACCACACCGCCTGCGAGTTCTACCCGTGCCACGACATGCCGGCCGAGGAGCTCAACTGCCTCTTCTGCTTCTGCCCGCTCTACTGCCTGGGCAGCGAGTGCGGCGGGAACTTTCGGTACGTGGGCGAGGCGGGCGACATCAAGGATTGCAGCGCGTGCACCGTGCCGCATCGGCGCGAGAACTACGGGTACATCATGGAGCAGTTCGCGCGCGTGCAGGAGGTCGCGGCGGAACGCAGGCGGTAGTGGGGCGCGGCGGGGCTCCGCATCGGCAGCGCCGCGCCTGAGGAAGAGAGGGCGATGCCCGGTGCCGGGCATGCATCGAGGGAAAGGACAGGTCATGGACGCAACGACGGTGAAGATCGGGTTCCTGGGGTTCGGCAACATGGCGAGCGCCATCGCGGACGGCTGGCTCATGGCGGGCACAGTGCCCGCGGAGCACCTCTACGCCTGCGCCAAGCGCTACGACGCCCTGCGCGAGCGCACCGGGACGCGCGGCATGCAGGCCTGCGCGACGGCCGAGGAGCTCGTCGACGCGGTCGACATCGTAGTCGTGGCCATCAAGCCCTACCTCATCGAGACGGTGCTGCCGCCGCTCGCGGAGCGCCTGGCGGGCAAGGTGGTCGTCTCGGTCGCGGCGGGCTGGACGAGCGAGCGCTACGAGGCCGTCATTCCTGGCGTGCACCACATCTCGACGATGCCGAACACCCCGGTCGCGGTCTGCGAGGGGCTCGTGGCGTTCGAGCAGGCGAACACCCTCACGCCTGAGGAGCACGCGCTTATCACGGCGCTCTTCGAGCCGCTTGGGACGGTCGTCGAGGTCGAGACGCGCCTCATGTCCGTCGCCGGGACCATCGGCGGGTGCACGCCGGCGTTCATCGCCATGATGATCGAGGCGCTCGCCGACGCCGCGGTGAAGTACGGCATCCCGCGCGCGACCGCGTACACGATGGTGAGCCAGGCCGTCGCGGGGACCGCGCGCCTGCAGCTGGCCACGGGCGCGCACCCCGGCGCGATGAAGGACGCCGTGTGCTCGCCCGGCGGCACCACCATCCGCGGCGTCGCCGAGCTCGAGCGCGCCGGCATGCGCTCGGCCTTCATCCGCGCCATCGATGCCATCGAGGGCTAAGGCGAGCGCGTTTACCAAAGCCTTACGCCGCGGATGCAGCGCGGCTGGTATGCTTGTCCGAACAGAGGAGCTTTATTAGGGAGGGCCCAAATGTTGGATGCACTCGGAGGCTTGATCGTCCTCATCGTCCTGGTGGTGGTCATCATCGCGGTTCTGGTGAACGCGCTCTTCGTGGTGAAGCAGCAGCACGCCGTGATCATCGAGCGGCTCGGCCGCTTCAACCGCATCGTGGGCTCCGGCCTGCACGTGAAGATCCCCGTCATCGACCGCAAGGCCGCGACGGTGAGCCTGCGCACCATGAAGAACGGCTTCGACATCGACGCCAAGACCGAGGACAACGTGACCATCGGCCTCGAGGTCTCCGTGCAGTACCACGTGGGATACGAGATGGGCGCCACCCCGGCGGATTCCGGCGTCTACAAGAGCTACTACATGCTGCAGCAGCCCGTGGCGCAGATGCGCGACTTCATCACCGACGCGCTGCGCAGCTCCATCCCGGTGTACACGCTCGATGAGGTCTTTGCCAAGAAGGACGACATCGCGCAGGACGTGAACGCCACCGTGTCCGAGCAGATGGCGGACTACGGCTTCACGCTCGTCTCGACGCTCATCACGCGCATCGCGCTGCCGGCCGAGGTCGAGGATTCCATGAACCAGATCAACGCGGCGCAGCGCACGAAGGCGGCGGCGCAGGACCTGGCCGAGGCGGACCGCATCCGCCGCGTGACCGAGGCGCGCGCCGAGGCCGAGGCCATGGAGAAAGCGGGCGAGGGCATCGCTAACCAGCGCAAGGCCATCGCCGTGGGCATCAAGGACTCGCTCGAGAGCATCCAGGAGACCGGCGTGTCGAACCAGGAGGCCAACCTGCTGTTCATGTACACGCAGTGGACCGAGATGATGACCGAGTTCGCCAAGACCGGCAGGACCTCCACCGTGGTGCTCCCGGCCGATTTCAAGACGAGCGCGAGCATGTTCGAGCAGATGCTCGCCGCGGACAAGACGAGCGACCTCCCGCCGCTCTAGCGCGTAGCGTAGCCCCTGGGGATGTAAAATTACCCCAGGGGTTTTTTACATCGGCGCACCAGGCCTGCGTAAAATAACCCCAGGGGTTTTTTTACATTGCGAGCCAGTCGAGCTCGGTGTTCCAAGCCTCCGTGTCGAGGGCGATGGCGCAGTTGCCGCCCTCCAGGTCGGTCGCAGCCTCGAAATTCATGACCGAGAACCGCTCCTCGTACTCGGGCTCCCCGGCGGTGTATGCGTCGTACGCCGCGCGGATCTCCTGCAGGCTCTCGGGCGTGAGCTCGTCGGCTTCGCCCGGCTCCAGGTAGCCGTTGGGCAGGTGCGCGGAGAGCTCGAAGACGAGCGCGGTGATATCGGGGGCCGTGAAGTCGAAGTACACGTTCGCGGTGCCCTCGTAGCCCTCGCCGATCTGCGAGAGGTACGCATGCGCGCTCGAGAGGTCGTAGCTCGCGTGCGAGAGCTGCCAGATGGCGATCTCGTGCGCGCTCAGGCCGAGCTCTTCGGGCGTGGCGCCGCAATAGGACTGGAAGATGTCGGTGGCGCCCTGCTCGAAGCGGGAGACCCCGTCCGACTCGCCCGCGATCAGGGCATCGAGCTGCAGCTTCGTCTCGGTCTGGACGGCGCTCACCACCGCGTCCTCCACCTCGCGCGGCGCACTGGGTTCGATGTCCTCGTAGCGGGGGCTGTCATCCTCGAAGAGCCCCTCGAAGAAGCCCCCGACGGCCGCCGAGCACGAGCTCAGGAGCATGCCCGCGCCGCTCGCGATGGCACCGGATAGCAAGATGAAGATGATGAGGTAGATGGCGCATGAGGTCGTGCGCGAGCTCGTGTTCCGCTCGCTGCGGTGCGTGCGCGGGGCCCGCGGCGCGCGTTTGCTGCGATGGCGGTGATGCGAGGAGGCATTTTCGGCACCGGCGTTCGTGCCAGTGCTTGCGCCCTGCCATGAGCTCCCGTGCGCGGAAGAGGCGTCGTCGTGGTTGTAGGTGGGTGGCTGGTAGCTGTTCGATGCTGCCCCCGACATATTTCCACGACGGCGCTCGTCGCGCCGCTTGATGCGCGCTATGCCGTCGTCTGGATCGGGGTCCTCGCGCTCGGGTTCCTCGCTCGGCATCACGGGGTCGGGCGCGTTGAAGGGGTCGATGTTCTCATCGCCCGAATGGGAACGCCTCAAAGCCATGGTTCCTCCTTGCCTGCGGGGAAATCGAATGGTGGACGCCGCGCCGCCCGCGCGCCGCGTTCGGCGAGGCTGCCGCAAAACCGGAGCCGTCCGGCCGGTATCCGGGCTAGAGCAGCCCGCCGAACAGCCCGTCGTCGTCGCCATCCTGCTTGGGGCCGCGGTCGACGTACATCTTGTGCGTGCGGCGCTCGAGGATGAACGCGGCGATGGCGGCGACGGCCAGGCCGCCGAAGAAGAGGACGGCGAGACCGGCGCGCGATTCGAAGAGGAACGAGATAATATCTTGCATGGGTGCTCTTTCGTGCTCATCGGTTAAAAAGCTGTGCATCCGGGCGTTTCGGGCCTTCACGCGAAACGCCTGACGTGCATTAAGTATATACTTGCCAAAGCGCGCGCGGGCCGTTCTGACGAATTGCTTACGCGCAGGGAACAGCGAGACGCGGCGGCTGGCGCATCGTGCCCCGCCGTCGGTGCCATAGGGAACCGGAGGAGCCATGCTCGATATCAAGTTCGTACGCGAGAACCCCGATGCGGTCGATACCGCGATGGCGAACCGTCAGACCACGTGGGATCGCGAGCGCTTCTTCGCGCTCGACGAGGAGCGCCGCGCGGTCATCGCCGAGGTCGAGAAGCTGCAGGCTGCGCGCAACGCCGAGTCGAAGAAGATCGGCGCGCTCATGCGCGAGGGCAAGCGCGAGGAGGCCGAGGCGGCCAAGGAGGCCGTGCGCGAGGTGAACGACCAGATCGAGGGGCTGGCGGACCGCCGCAGCGCCCTCGACGCCGAGCTCAACGACTTCATGGCGCACCTGCCGAACATCCCGTGCGACGCCACGCCCGTGGGCAAGGACGAGACCGAGAACCCCGAGCGCCGTCGCTGGGGCACCCCGCGCGACTTCGCGGCCGAGGGCTTCGATCCCAAGGCGCACTGGGACCTGGGCACGGACCTGGGCATCCTCGATTTCGACCGCGGCGCGAAGCTCTCGGGTGCGCGCTTCACGGTGCTCGCCGGGGCGGGCGCCGCGCTCGACCGCGCGCTGCAGAACTTCTTCCTCAACACGCACATCGCGCGCGGGTTCAAGGAGTTCATCCCGCCGGTGATCGTGAACCGCGAGATCATGTACGGCACCGGCCAGCTGCCGAAGTTCGAGGACGACGCCTACCATACGGGCGAGGACCAGTTCCTCATCCCCACGGCCGAGGTCGCGCTCACCAACCTCCACGCCGGCGAGGTGATCGATGTCGCCGACCTGCCGCTGCGCTACACCGCGGGCACCCCGTGCTTCCGCGAGGAGGCGGGCTCGGCCGGTCGCGACACGCGCGGCATCATCCGCCAGCACCAGTTCACGAAGGTCGAGATGGTGAAGTTCGCCACGCCCGAGCAGTCCGACGACGAGCTCGAGAGCATGGTCGCCGAGGCCGAGTACCTGCTGCAGCAGCTGGGGCTGCCGTACCGCGTGATCAGCCTCTGCACGGGCGATTTGGGCTTCTCCGCGCGCCAGACCTACGATATCGAGGTGTGGCTGCCGAGCTACAACAGCTACAAGGAGATCTCGTCCTGCTCCAACTGCGGCGATTTCCAGGCGCGCCGCGCGAACATCAAGTACCGTGACCCCGAGCACTTCAAGGGCGTGCGCCTGCTGCACACGCTCAACGGCTCCGGCCTGCCCACCGGCCGCACCATGGCCGCCATCATGGAGAACTACCAGAACCCCGACGGCTCCATCACGGTGCCCGAGGTGCTGCGTCCCTACATGGGCGGCATGGAGCGCATCGGGTAGCAGCGGGCTGCGGCGGCGCGCGTGCTCCGCGCGTGTTTCGTTCGTGCAGGGCTGCCCTGCCGGGCGGGTGCGCTCGCGAGCGCGTGCCCTGCGCGTGACGGGGCGCGGCCGCTAGGGTGCGCTGGACAGAGCTTTGGCCTTGGCGGGCGGTGCGGAGATGCGCGCCGCCCGTTTTGCGTGGGTCGATGGTCGATGGATGACGGCGGGGTGCGGCCATATCCCACCTCACCATACCAGCGCGTCCGGACACGTCGGGGAAACCCTCTACAAACAAAACACGAACATACGTTCTCTTTCTGCCGTATAATGGCCTCACAGGCGGATGGCAGGAGGGCATATGGGGAACGCGGTTCCAGACGAGGTCGTCCTCTTCGAGGGGAGCGATGGCGTCGAGCACATGCGCGTGGTGTGTCGGCGATCGGGTGGCGACGGGCTCGTGCTCGTGCAGGAGAGCGCGGGGGAGGTGTCGCGCTGGTGCTTCGGCGAGTCGCCGCATCGAGCAATCTTGCATATCGATGCCCAGCAGGTGCATGCGCTCGCGCGGCACTTCCACGTGCGGGATGCGGGAGGGGTTGCCGCAGCGCTGGAGATCGAGGTCGCCGGATTCGATAGTTTGACGCAAACGCGCAGGTTATTGACCCTATTGGATAAACCGGAACATTTTTTTGAAAAAACTGCTTGACTCACCCCGGGGGGCATGCCATTATATGTCTTGCGTTGCGGCGTTACCTCAGCTGGATAGAGGGTCTGACTACGAATCAGAACGTCATAGGTTCGAATCCTATACGCCGCACCAGTCGAGATGTACGGGCGCTCTTTGGAGCGCCCGTTTTCGTATATCTGCTCTTCCTGGTTCGAAGCTCCTCCGTTTAGAGCGGGCTGCCGCCACCGCGCACGGCACGCCTGGCGGCGCGTACCCGCCGCGTGCGAAATAGTCCCGGCGGAACGCTGCGCGAGCGGACACAATACAACCAGGCTGGCGCATGGCAGAAGCCGACGCGCGCGTACGGGCGCGGGGATGCACGTCGGTAGCGGGGAGGTGAAGGTCGATGTTGGACGATGTGGCGCATACGGACACCGAGCGCGCGGAAGAGCCGGCGCCCCGTGCACAGGAGACGCACGACGAGCGCGACGGTGCATCGGCCATGCCGGAGCCCTCGGAGCCCCCGGCCGACGACGAGCCCCTCGACCTCACGCCGCTCCCGCTCCCGCACGCCATCAGGCCGCTCGATCCGTTCTTCGAGCTCCCCTTCGTCGACGCGATCGATGCCGTCCGCCTCTCCTGCGAGGCACCCGCCGACGCATCCGGCATCGAGCGCTTCGTGCACCGCGTCCTGTCCGAGCTCGATACGGTGCAGCTGCGCGCCCTCGCCGCGTCCCGCCGCCTCTCGCTCGCGTTCATCGAGCGCATGGACGCGTTCTACCTCAACTTCGATCAAAACGGCGTCACGAGCGCCGAGCGTGCTGCCATCTATGCTGCGGAGACGGCGATCAACCGCATCTACCGCGTGCTGCACCTGCTGGGCTTTGGCCTGGCCGAGGTCGACGCGTCTCCCTCCGAGGAGGCGTGCTCCGCGTACGACCAGGCGTCGTATGCCGGCGCGACGGTCATCATGGGCGAGCTCATGGAGCAGGTGTCCGCGGACAACCCGTGGGCTGCGCTCGGCAATGTCGCCTGCGCCCCCGGAGGGATCTGGGACGTCCTCACGCGCTTCGCGACGCTCGGCGAGCAGGTCGGCCTGCTCGCGCGGCTCGATTACCGGGTGCACATCGCGACCGATTGCAGCGAGCTGCGCATCGAGTTCGTCGCGCCGGGGGCTGCGAGCATGCCCCGCTCGGTATACGACCTCTCAGCGGACGCATGGCGCGCATGCCCGGAAGCCGAGCGGGCCGCATGGGCGCGCGAGTACGCCGCCCGCATGGCGCTCGTTTTGGCGGCGGCGGGGTTCGCGGCCGGCTTCGCGGTCGAGCGCAGCACGGTCACGGCGAACGACGGCGCGGGTGGACAGCCGTATGCGGTCGTCCTCGACCGGGGATGGTTCATGGCACACCTCTCCGCGATGCGGTGCGACCTCGACGGCTGCCCGCTGTCGGACGCGCTCGCCCTGGATATGCTCGCTGTCTGCGAGGTGGAGCCGGAAGCGCGCGGCGCCGACGCGGATGCTTCGGAGCAGCACGATCCGCATCCGTCCGAGCCCGAGGCGGCGGAGAAGACCCCCGGCGCGCCGCCGGCCGAGGCCGATTCGATCGAATTCCGCGCCCCCGCGCATGATGCGCGTCCGCTCCCGCCCGAGCTTCGCGAGCTGCTGCTGGCAGATACCGCCGCGGAGCTCGAGGTCATGGAGGATGATGCCGACCCGTACATGGCGCGCCTGCGCGAGCTGCGTGAGCACGAGGAGACCGATCCGGGCTTCGCCGAGCGCGGGTACCTCGAGGTGGTGGACGAGCTGGAGGCGCAGTGCGCGACGCGCGAGCTGCTCGCCGATGTGCCGGTCATCACGCGGTTCTGCGAGAGCTACGTGGGCCGCATCGAGCTGCCGGTGTTCGAGGAGGATGCGTCGGTGCGCATCCTGCGGGCGCCGGACGCGCTGTTCTTCGCGCGCCTCGCGCTCTGCCGGATGTACCTCGCGGCCGAGGCGTACGACCGCGCGCTGGCCGAGGCGCGCTGCCTGCTCGATTTGGCGCCCACGTCCATGCAGGCGCACGTGATGCTCGTGAACGCCCTTGCGCGCCTCAACCGGTACGCCGAGGTCATCGAGGCCGTGCGCCAGGGGCTGCGCGTGGCATTCGAGCGCGAGGCCATCTCCTACCTGCTGTACCGCGTCGCATTCGCCTTCTGGAGGCTTGGCGACCGCGAGACGGCGGCCGCCTGCTATCGGCTCGTCCGTGGCGGCGGGCGCGGCGATGCCCTGGCGGAGGAGGAGCTTGGCGAGCTGCTGCGCGAGATGGGCAGGGAGGATGCGCCGGGCATCGATGAGTCGATCGCCCGCGTGCGCGCGCAGGGGCTCGTGTGCGCGCCGTGGAGCGATGGGTTCAAGCTCGTCGTGGACGCGGCGGTGCTCCTGGCCGACCACGGCTTCTTCTTCCTGGCGGGACGCTGCGCACATGCGATGTGGCACGTGCTCGGCCGCGACGAGTTCGGCGTCGTGAGCCGCGCGCTGCTGGGGTAGCTGCAGGGTGTGCGGCGGCAGGCTCGGGCGACGGATGTCTTAGTTGGTGGAGTGGCCCCGAAAAGCGCGAACCCCCACCCGGGTGCGCCGGGCAGGGGTTCGTGTAAGTCACGGCTGGCGGAGAGCTGGGGATTCGAACCCCAGATTCCCTTGTGGGGAATACTCGCTTAGCAGGCGAGCACCTTCGGCCTCTCGGTCAGCTCTCCGTTAGCAGCTCACAATGATACCGTACCCGCCGGCCGCAGCACAAGGGCGAAGTGAAAAAGCATACTCAAGCGATGGGAAGCGTCTCAGCGGAGACGGGGCGGTTCTCCCGGTGCGCGCGCACCGCATCCCAGGAAAACGATGCCGCGAGCTCGTCGGCGGTGCGCGGGGCGGTGTCGGGCTCGAGGCCGGTCAGGCCGGCAAGCCAGCCGAGCAGCGCCGCAGCCGAATCGAAGCGCGCCCGGAGCTCGCCCATGTCGAGGTCGTGGTCGCGCTTGGCGAGCCGTCTCCCGTCGGGTGCGAGCAACAGCGGAACGTGCGCATACGCTGGTTGCGGGAGGCCGAGGAGCCGCTGCAGGTAGATCTGGCGGGGCGTCGAGGGCAGCAGGTCGCAGCCGCGCACGATCTCCGTCACGCCCATCTCGGCATCATCCACCACCACAGCGAGCTGGTAGGCGAAGACGCCGTCGCTGCGCCGCACGAGGAAGTCCCCGCACTCGCATGCGAGCACCTGGTGCTGCGGCCCGTACACGCGATCGGTGAACGTGATGGTGCCGGCGGGATCGGCGGCATCTGGCACGCGCAGGCGCAGCGCGGGCGGGCGCACGCGGCTGCGCGCGGCGACTTCCTCGGGTGAGAGGTCGCGGCATGTGCCTGCATAGACGGGTGTGCCGTCGCTTGCATGCGGTGCGCTCGCGGCATGGAGCTCTGCGCGCGTGCAGAAGCAGGGGTAGGTGAGGCCGGTGGCATCGAGCTCACGCGCGGCGTCGCGGTACAGCTCGAGCCGGTCGTGCTGGTAGACGGGCTCGCCGTCCCAAGCGAGGCCGAGCCAGCGCAGGTCGTCGAGCAAAAGGTCCGTCCATGGGCCGGACTGTGTGCGGGGGTCGAGGTCCTCGACGCGGAGCACTACGCGACCTCCCGCGCTGCGCACCGAGAGCCAGGCGATAAGCGATGCGTACACGTTTCCCAGGTGCATGCGGCCGGAAGGCGTGGGCGCGAAGCGGCCGACGACCGTCGCCGCGCCGCCCGAGCTGCCGGCCCTTCCAGATGCTGCTGTGTTCCCGTTCGTTTCCATGAGCGAAAGTATAGCGGAGCGCCATTCCGGCCGTGCATCGGAGCGATTTATCACAGCGTCCGGCTCAATGTGGTGATGGAATTCAGATATGCACGATTCGAACGCCTATACAGGAGCCTCGGAGGGCGGATTGCTGCTGCGGGCGCGTGTCCGCGCAATGGAATCCTGGGGTTTTGTCGCCCAGGCCGAGTCCTTGCGCGCGTTCCGCGCGGCTGAATCGTGCATATCTGAATTTCATCACCACAATCCGGCGGTTCTCGTGCGAAAACCGAAGCGCGGGGCATGCCGAGGCGCATAGCGAGGGGTGCGCGGCAGCAAAACGCGCGCCCGTTCGCGAAAACGAAGGAGCCCCAGGCGTGCAACCTGGGGCTCCTCGGAAAAGGGGGGGCGAGATGAACGGGCGGCCGGCGAGTCGCGTACCGGCCGCCCGGAAGGGGAGCGGCTACAGCGGTAGCGCCGTCATCTGCGTGTACACGCGAGCCTGGTACTCGCGATCGAGATCGTACAGGCCCTTGGGATCGGAGCCGAACAGCTTCATGTTCGTGATCATGTCGCGGGCGTTGGTCTCCTCTTCGCCCTGCTCGGACACGAACCAATCCAGGAAGCGCATCGCGCGCACATCGTGGACCTCGTTGGCGACCTCGTAGCAGTTGTGGATGAGGCCCGTCACGTACTCCTCGTGCTCGAGGCCGGCCTCGAGCGGCTCGAGATCGTTCTCGAAGACCTTATCGGGCTTGGCGATGGCCTCCATCGTGGGCTTGAAGTCGTTATCAAGGAGGTAGCGACGGATGGCGAGCGCGTGGTCCATCTCTTCCTTGGCCTGGATCACGTACCAGTTCGCGAAGCCCTTGAGGCCGCGATCCTCGTAGTAGTCGGCAAACGTAAGATAGAGGTACGACGAATAGAACTCAGCATTGATCTGATCGTTCAGTACCTGTGCGACGCGCTCGTTCATTGCCATGTTGGTTTCCCTCCGCAAACCTTGTCGTTTTGACGGGTTGTCACCCCGTTCATCGCTATCTATACCCACTTGTCGGAACGCAAACGGGCAATCGTCGTCCTCGCAACTCGTACACAAAGCGGGGACCCTGCCCGCGCGCCCGAGCCGGACGCCCGGCCGCGGCGCATGTCGATGTTCCATGCGCGGCGTCGCGAGCATGTACCCAGCAAATGCGCTACATTAGAGGGCGTCGGATTAGCTGCCGCCGGAGCGCGGCGGCGCAGCGGGCAAGGAGGGCCGCATGGGATCTGAGCGTAAAATCGAGCGCGCGCTCATATCGGTGACCGATAAGACGGGCATCGTCGAGTTCGCGCAGGAGCTCGTCGAGAAGTTCGGCGTCGAGATCATCTCGACGGGTGGCACGGCGAGGACTCTCGAGGAGGCGGGCGTTCCCGTCACCCCGATCGAGCAGTTCACGGGGTATCCGGAGATGATGGACGGCCGCGTGAAGACGCTCCATCCCAAGGTGCACGGCGCGCTGCTCGCCCGCCGCGACTCCGAGCAGCACATGGCCGAGGCAGCCGAGCACGACATCAAGCTCATCGACCTCGTCTGCGTGAACCTGTATGAGTTCGAGAAGACCGTCTCCGACCCGAACGTGACCTTCGAGGACGCCATCGAGCACATCGACATCGGCGGTCCCTCCATGCTGCGCTCCACGGCGAAGAACAACGACGCCGTGACCGTGATCTGCGACCCGGCGGACTACACCCCTGTGCTGGAGGAGATGAGCGTGCACTGCGGCTCCACCACGAAGGTGACGCGCCGCCGCCTGGCCGCGAAGGTCTTCGCCCGCACCGCCGCCTACGACACGGCCATCTCGACGTGGTTCAGCTCCTATCTCGAGCTGCAGAGCCGCGCGATCGATCCCGACGACCCCTTCGAGCCCCCCGCGCTGCTCGACCTGCACCTCACCAAGGTCCAGGACCTGCGCTACGGCGAGAACCCGCACCAGGCCGCCGCGGTGTACCAGCTCGATGGTGAGCTTGCGAACCTCGTGAGCTCGGCGAACCCGCTCGTGGGCGCGGAGCAGATCCAGGGTAAGCCGCTCTCGTACAACAACCTGCTCGACGCCGACGCCGCCTGGAACGCGGTGCGCGAGTTCGACGAGCCGGCATGCGTGATCCTGAAGCACCAGAACCCGTGCGGCTCCGCCGTCGCCGCCGACGTGACCACGGCGTACGACCGCGCCTTCGCCTGCGACCCCAAGAGCGCCTTCGGCGGCATCATCGCCGTGAACCGCGAGGTCCCGCTCTCGCTCGTGGAGCACTTCGCCGACCAGAACAAGCAGTTCGTCGAGGTGCTCATCGCGCCGAGCTACACCCCCGAGGCGCTCGAGCGCCTGAGCCGTCGCCAGAACCTGCGCGTGCTCGCCACGGGCGGCGCCGAGGGCCACGCCACGCTCGAGCTGCGCTCGGTCGACGGCGGCATGCTCGTGCAGTGCGTCGACACCGTGGAGGAGGATCCCTCCGAGTTCACGTGCCCCACGATCCGCAAGCCCACCGACAAGGAGATGCGCGACCTCGTGTTCGCGTGGAACGTCGTGAAGACGGTGAAGTCGAACGCCATCCTGGTGGCCAAGGATCAGGCGGGCATCGGCATGGGACCGGGTCAGCCAAACCGTGTGGACTCCGCGCTCCTGGCCTGCGAGCGCGCCGAGGACGCTTGCGAGCGCATGGGCGTCGAGGCGGGCGGTTTCGTGGCCGCGAGCGATGCGTTCTTCCCGTTCCGCGACAACGTGGACGTGCTCGCCGAGCATGGCGTCACCGCGATCATCCAGCCGGGCGGCTCGGTGCGCGACGACGAGTCCATCAAGGCGTGCGACGACCACGACATCGCGATGATCTTCACGGGCACGCGCCATTTCCGCCACTAGGGCGGGTCGCCGAGCGGCGTCGGCGCGCGTGATTCTGGAATCGAGCGGCCATCCGGTAGCCGGGTGGCCGCTTTTTTGCGGCGGAATGCCCTGCGCGAACCCAAACGGCGCGAAACGAGCGGTTTATGCGGGGGTGGCCGAGTAGCCGGGAAAGGGGCACCTTCGTTACCTGCGGTTTTGCTGGAGCGCAACCCCTTGCTACTTGAGGGGGTGCCTATAAAACGCTCGTTTCGCGCGGTTTGTATCCCGGGGGAGTGGAACTGCGTCGCGCGCCGGGTACAATGGTCGCGGTTTCGAAGGGAGCATGTATGGCTGAGGAGTTCAAACTGGGCAGGCCCGCGCTCGTGTGCCGTTGGCGGCTGGCTGGGCGGAGCGTGCCGCTGCTCAACCGTCATATGCGGGCGCTCTCCCAGCGTCGCGTGCAGGGCGAGCCGCTTACCGTGAACCTGCTCGGTTGGGTGAAGCAGCATATCGAGTGGTCGCTCGCAGAGGATCCGTCGGCTGTGGCGGACGGCGTGCTCATGCTCGTGGTGGACGAGGCCGGCCAGGCGGCTATGAGTACGGGGGCGTATGAACCGCTCGCGGACGCATCGCCCGAAGCGCTCATCGAGCGGGCGGCCGCCGCGCGCGCGGAGGCGGATGCGACGGGCATCGCGCCCGAGCTGCTGTGCTGCGTGCAGGATGGCGCGCTCGTGTTCGGCGCGCCCGAATCGTCTGCGCGGTCGGGCACTGCGACCTTTATCCGCCAACTCGCCGAGACGCGCGGACATGCGGTGTCCTTCGATCCGGCGCTTCCCGAGCGCGCACGCATCGGCGTCGCGGGCACGCTCGCCCTCATCTCGGACGAGCACGGCGTCGTGGTGGAAGCGGCTCCGGGCGATGCGGTGGAGGCGGCCGACGCCGCGGCCGACGACGAGCTGCTCTCCTTCCTGAGCTCTTCGTTCGATAAGCTGCGCGATTCCGTCCGCTAGGGGCAGCCCTTACGCGTCGGGGAACAGCTCATCCATGAGCGCGATACGGCAGGCGAGCGCCAGCTGGTCGGAATCGTCCGCGCGCCGGTAGTCGAGGCCGGTGAGCGCGGAGATCTTCTCGAGCCGGTAGCGCACCGTGTTCGCGTGCTGGCCAAGCGCCCGCGCGGTTTCGGCGACGGAGCGCCCGCAGGCCACGAAACTGCGGAGCGTCTCTTCGAGCGCGCTGCCATGCTCGGAATCGTGCTCACTCAGCGGATCCAGGATGCGCGCGGCGTACTGCCGGAGCGGGTCGGTGCCCACGAAGGGCAAGAGCGCGCGGAACACGCCCAAGTGGTCGAAGCGAATCGTCGCCCCGCCGCGGTGGCGGGCGAAGCGGGCTGCTTGCATCGCCTCGGTCACGGACTGCGCGAGCTCTTCCAGGGTGAAGTGCCGTGCGCTGATGCCGATGCCTGCAGGAACGATTCCGCAGCGCTCGAAGATGGCGGCCTTGCGGAATTGCCGCTCCACGGCATCCAGGTCGAGCACGCGCTCGGGATCGGCGCTCACCACGCCGATGACGCCGCCGTCGTAGCAGGCAAGCATGCGCTCGCAGGCGGCGAGCCCCTGCTTGTGGTACTCATGCTCGAGACGCTGGAACTCGTCGAGCGTGAGTGGATCGTCGAGCTCGGCGTACAGGGTGACGAAGGCGGATTTGAACGACGGGTTGAGCATGAGGGCATGGCGGCGCACGGCATCCGGGTCGTCGGCGTCGCGCAGGAGCGCATCGATCGTGGATTGCGCGAAGCTCGAGCTCGAGAGCTCCTGGATGCGCTGGTCCACGGAATAGATGACGGTATCGAAGAAGAGGTCGTCAGACGTCACGAGGAAGACCGGGAAATTGCGGACGTTGGCATAGCGGATCGCCTGCTCGGGAATGGTCAGATGCAGCACGTTCTTGATGACGAGACCGCTCGTGCCCTTGGCGACGAGGTATTTGATGGCGTCGGTGATGAGGTAGGGGTTGTCCCGGGCATAGAGGAAGGTGCTCAGGACGAGGTCGTTCGCGCTGAAATTGGCGCGCTGGTATTTGTTCTTGAGGCCGGGCATGAGCTCGTAGTCGAGGATGCACACCTCCGAGATGCTGCGCGCGAGGCCGCCCCCGCCTGCGATAAGGCGCAGGCTCTCGGCGTAGGAGTTGAGCAGATCGGACACGGTATAGAGCATGCGATCACCCGCTAGATATAGAAATTCACATAAAACTAAGCTAAGAATACTAGAGATGGTAACAATTCATAGCTGAACTAATTCGAATTTGCGTGGATTTGCGCCCAAATATGTGTAATCGAACGCATGGCATTTGGAGCAAACTCTAAGAAATAGCCCTTGGTTCCCACGGCTGTCCGGAGTAGGGTACCGACGGTGACGCGCGCCCCGTACGCGCGAAATCGTCAGGCAGCGCTGCGGGCGCGGGGTGAAAGGCCTGCCGTGCGTCGCGGCGAGGAAAGGAGCAGGGAAGATGGGCAAGATGGTCGTGCTCTCCGCACAAGAGGTCGAGCGCGTGCTCGCGATCGACGACGTGATCAAGGCGGTCGAGGGCGCCTACGAGCAGAAGGCGCTCGGGAAGGGCATCGCGTGGCCGATGGTCTACGAGCAGTTCGAGCCGGACGTAGCGGATATGGACATCCGCTCGGGTGAGCTCACGGCTTCCGGCCTGTTCGGGCTCAAGCTCACGGCCTGGTTCTCGAAGAATCCGGAGCGCGGTCTGCCGGACATCTATGGCACGACGCTGCTGTGCGACGACACCACCGGCGAACCGCTCTGTCTGCTGAACGCTTCGGCCGTGACGGGTCTGCGCACGGGTGCGGCCGGCGCGCTGGGCGTGAAGTGGCTCGCCCGCGCCGATGCGAAGAACCTGCTCGTGGCGGGCGCGGGGCACATGAGTGCCTTCGAGGTCGCCGCGACGCTCGCAGCCTGCCCGAACATCACGCACGTCGAGGTGTGGGAGCCGCGGAGCTCGGAGGCTCCCGAGGCCCGCGTGGAGGCGATCCGCGAGACCGTCGCCCACGTGCTCTCCGCGTGCGCCGAGCCGCGTCCAGCCGACACGTACGAGATCGTCGCCGTTGCCGATGGCGAGGCCGCCGCCCGCCGGGCAGACGCCATCATCACCGTCACGCCGGCGACCACGCCCATCATCCAGGACGCCTGGGTGCAGCCGGGCACGCACATCTCGAGCGTCGGCGCGGATATGCCGGGCAAGCAGGAGCTCTCATCCGTGCTCGTGGCGCGCGCCCGCATCTTCGCGGACGACCGCGCGCAGGCTGTGAGCTCGGGCGAGTTCGAGATTCCGGTGCGCGAGGGCGCGATCACGCCCGACGACATCGCGGGCGAGCTGGGAGAGGTGATCGCCGGCATGGTGACAGGCCGCGAGAACGACGAGCAGATCACCGTGTTCGACACCTCGGGCATCGCCGTGCAGGACCTCGCGTCGTCGAAGATCGCCTACGACCGTGCCGTCGAGGCGGGTCTCGGCCAGACGGTCGAGCTGTAACTGGTCGCATCGCACCAACAGTCGGGTGCCTGTGGCGCGCGGTGAACCGCTCCGCCGTCCCGCACCCTCACAGAAAGGAACCCATCATGCAGATCAAGGACTTCGCCGTCGAGCAGTGGATGAACGCCTGGGAGACGAAGTGCACCTACAACGTCGCCGAGACGTGCGTCTACTCCGTCACGCTCGACCAGCTCTTCGAGATCACGGGCACCGATAAGGCCGCGTTCATGGATGAGTTCGCGAGTCGCCGCCTCACCTACGGAGACATCGAGGGCCAGCCCCGCTTCCTGGATGGCATCTGCAAGCTCTACCGCACCGTCGAGCCCGAGCACATCGTGACGACCCACGGCGCGGCCGGCGCGAACGCCCTCGTGCTGCAGACGCTCGTGGACCCCGGCGACCATGTGGTCTCAATCATGCCCACCTACCAGCAACTCTACTCCATCCCGGAGATGTGCGGCGCGCAGGTGGATATCATGCACCTGAAGCGCGAGAACGGCTACCACGTCGACGTGGACGAGCTGCGCTCGCTTGTGACCGACGACACCAAGGTCATCTGCATCAACAACCCCGACAACCCCACGGGCGCGCTCCTCGACACCAAGACGCTCGAGGCCATCGTGGAGGTCGCGCGCGACCACGACGCCTGGCTCATGTGCGACGAGGTGTACCGCCTGCTCACACAGGACGGCTCGTACCAGGAGTCGGTCGTGGACCTCTACGACAAGGGCGTCGTGACCTCGTCGATGTCGAAGGTGTGGTCGCTCGCCGGCCTGCGCCTGGGCTGGTGCGTCACCAAGAGCCCGGAGCTGCGCCGCGCGCTCCTCTCGCACCGCGACTACAACCTCATCTCGTGCGGCATGTTCGACGAGGCGGTGGCGGCGCTCGCGCTCTCCCACGCCGACAAGCTGCTCGAGCGCAGCCGCGCCATCGTGCGCCAGAACCTCGAGGCGCTCGAGCGCTGGGTGGACGCCGAGCCGCACCTCTCGTTCGTCAAACCCGAGGCGGGCACCACGGCGCTCGTGTACTACGACTACGACATCGATTCGTACACGTTCTGCGTGAACATGATCAAGGAGTCCGGCGCGCTCGTGACCCCGGGCGATTGCTTCGAGGAGCCGAAGAGCATGCGCATCGGTTACGCCTATTCGGACAACGTCGCGGACCTGCAGGAGGGTCTCGACGCCATCTCGCGGTACCTGCGCACGCTGGAATAAGGGAGGTCGAACAGTATGGAATCGCTGCTTTCTGAAATCGAATCCATCCGGGACGAGCTCGTCGCGGACCGCCGCTGGCTCCATCAGCACCCCGAGACCGGCTACGACCTGCCTGAGACGGTCGCCTACGTGCGCGGCCGCCTGGAGCAGATGGGCTACGAGGTCGAGGAACCCATCGAGAGCGGTCTGGTGTGCTGCGTGGGCGATACGACCGGCCCGTGCTTCCTGCTGCGGGCGGACATGGATGCGCTGCCGCTCGAGGAGCAGACGGGGCTGCCGTTCGCCGCAACCAACGGCAACATGCACGCATGCGGCCACGATTTCCATACGGCCATGCTGCTCGGTGCCGCGCAGATTTTAAAGCGCCATGAGGCCGAGCTTCCCGGCTGCGTGAAGATCGTGTTCCAGCCCGACGAGGAGGCCACCGACCCGCGCGAGACCTTGGGCAACGAGGCGCTCTGCGACGCCGGCGTGCTCGAGAACCCCACGGTGGGGGCTGCCGCGGGCATGCACCTCTGCCCCGTGGGCGTGCCGGTGGGCACGGTGGGGAGCATCACCGGGACGGCGTTCTTTTCGGTCGACGACGTCGAGGTCGAGATCCATGGCACCGGCGCGCACGGCGCCCAGCCGCAGAAGGGCGTCGACCCGCTCAACATCATGTCGCACATCCATATCGCGCTCCAAGAGGTGCTCGCGCGCGAGGTGAACCCGTATGAGGCCTGCGTGCTCACGTTCGGCACCATGGGCGGCGGCACGGCGGCGAACATCATTCCCGAGCGCGCCCATATGCTCGGGTCGCTGCGCACCACGAACGAGGAGACGCGCCAGCGCCTGCACGAGCGCATCACCGCCATCGTGGAGCACACGGCCGCGGCCTTCGGCGGCGAGGCGCACGTGGCCTTCCTGCGCGGCCTGCCCACCGTCTACAACGATCCTGCGCTCACCGAGGAGCTCGAAGGCTGCTACGAGCGCTACACCGGTCGGCGGGCGCTTCGCCTCTCAGAGCCCTTCTCGGGGTCGGACGACTTCGGCTGCATGTCGCACCGCATCCCCTCGACGTACTTCCTCCTGGGCTCCACGCCCGAGGGATCCGAGGAGTTCCCCCTGCACAGCCCCTACATCGTGTTCGACGAGGGGATCCTCACGACCGGCTGCTCGCTGCTCGTGTCCGCGGCCATGGGCTGGCTGGAGGACCGTGCGCGCGAGGCCGGCGACGCCGCCATGTAAAATAACCCCAGGGGTATTTTTACATGCGTGACCCGGCGGGTGGCCTTACAGGGCTGCCCGCCGGGTTTTCGCTGCCGATGTAAAAATACCCCTGGGGTAAATTTACATGTTCGCGGCCGAATGGGGGATAATGGGGCGTGTGTCCCGACCTGATGGAAAGGTACCTCCATGCCCCTCATCTATGTGGTGGAAGACGACGCGCCCATCCGCGGCGAGCTCGTGCAGGTGCTCGAGCGCAACGGGTTCGAGGTCGCGTGCTGCGAGGTGTTCGACCGTGTGGTCGAGGATGCGCAGGCCGCACACCCCGACCTGGTGCTCCTCGACCTCACGCTGCCCGGCACGGACGGCCAGCTCATCTGCCACGAGCTGCGCGCGGTCTCCGAGGTGCCCATCATCGTGCTCACCTCGCGCGTGACCGAGATCGACGAGGTCATGAGCATGACCATGGGCGCGGACGACTTCATTCCCAAGCCGTACAGCGCGCGCGTGCTCGTGGCGCGCATCCAGGCGCTGCTGCGCCGCGCGACGGGCGGCTCGGAGCGCAGCGTGCTCGAGCACAACGGTCTCACGCTCGACCTCTCGCGCTCCGTGGCGATGGCGCCGGGTGGCCAGATCGAGCTCACGAAGAACGAGATGCGCATCCTCGCGCTGCTCATGTCGCACGCAGGCACGATCGTCTCGCGCGAGGACATCATGCGCGACCTGTGGGATTCCGACGCGTTCGTGGACGACAACACGCTCACGGTGAACATCAACCGGCTGCGGTCGACCCTCGCGAAGATCGGCGTGAGCGATTACCTCGTCACGCATCGCGGCCGGGGCTATTCGGTCTAGGAGCGCGCCATGAAGTTCACCCGGTTTCTCGCCTCGCAGGCGCCCTTGCTCGCGATCTTCACGGCGATCATCGCCCTGGCGGCGTTCATGCTGTTCGCGGCCGGTGTGGGGGCAGGCGTCATCGTCGTGGTGGCGCTGCTCGAGGTCGGTGGCGTGCTCGCGGCGTTCTGGACGGATTGGGCGCGCAAGCGGCGCTTCTTCAGCGATTTGGACGCCTGCGCGCACGAGGTCGACCATCCGCTCTGGATGACGGAGATGGTCGACCGGCCGGACTACCTCGAGGGGCAGATCACCTACGACGCGCTCGACGCCATCGCCCACGCCGCCAACGACGACGTGGCGGGGTACCGCCGGCAGGTCGCGGACTACCGCGAGTACATCGAGACGTGGGTGCACGAGGCGAAGTCGCCGCTCGCCGCCGCGCACCTCATGATCGACAACCTGCGTGCGGAGCCGCTCGCCGGCGGCGCGGCATCGAAGGTGCGCTCCCTCGATGACGAGCTGCGGCGCGTCGAGGGCTACATCGACCAGGCGCTCTTCTACGCCCGCTCCGAGGCGCTCGACCGCGACTATCTCATCCGCACGTACAACCTGGGGAGCGTGGTGGCTGGGGCGCTCCGCGCGAACGCGTCGTCGCTCATTGGCGCGCATGTGGCGCCCGTCCTGGGCGACCTCGACTTCGAGATCTTCACGGACGAGAAATGGCTCGAGTTCATCCTGGGCCAGATCATCCAGAACTCGGTGAAGTACGCCCGCGCCGAGCAGCCGCGTATCGAGTTCTCGGCGGAGCTTTTGGATGCGGGGGGCGCGCGGGAGCGCGTGGAGCTCACCGTGAGCGACAACGGCTGCGGCGTGAGCGCGTCCGACCTACCGCGCGTGTTCGACAAGGGCTTCACCGGGGACAACGGCCGCACGGGCAAGCGCTCGACCGGCATCGGCCTCTACCTGGTGAAACGCCTGTGCGACAAGATGGGCGTCGGCGTCTCCGCCGCCTCGCGCGCCGGCGAGGGCTTCGCGATCACGCTCACCTTCTCGCGCAACAAGTTCCAATACGTCGACCGGGGGGGCGCCCCTCTAGCGCCGTAGCCGATGCCGCCGCCGAGCCAGAAGCGGCTACCCCTCAATCCCACCCCGCTTGCTGAAGTAGGCGAGCGCAGGGCGCGAAAGGCCCGCCCCCATACCGTCCCTCCGTTCCGCTTGCTGAAGTGGGTGAGCGCAGGGATTCGGGGGGTTCCCGCCGCGCGAGTTCCGCACGCAAAGGAGGCGCCAGTGGCGCCTCCGTCTTGCGCAGGACTGTCTGAAGCACGGCGGGAACCCCCCGAATCCCGCCAGGAGCGACCCTACTTCACAACCAAAATGTCGCAGTCGGTGCTGCGGAGCAGGAACGTGGAGATCGAGCCTAGGAGCGCGTACTTGATGGAGGAGAGCCCGCGCGCGCCGCACATCACGAGGTCGGGCTTGATGACGTCGAGCATCTCGTCCTTGAGCGTCTCGCGGATGCGCCCGGAGCGGATGACGATCTCCACGTCGGGGATGTCCGGGTTCTCCTTCGCGTCCTCGACCGCCGCGGCGATGGAATCGCGGAACGCCGACTCGAGCCCGTTGATGAGGTCGACCGGGTACGCGCCGGCCGACTCGAGCGCCGTCGAGTCGATGACGTGCCCGATGTAGAGCTTCGCCCCGTTGTTCGCAGCGACCTTGATGGCGCGCGCGAGAACGAAATCCTGCTGGTCGGTGCCGTCGAGCGCGACGAAAACCTTGGAGTAGCCTTCTTGGATCATCGTGAGCCTCCCTATTCAAGCCCATCGGGTGCCGGCGCCTCCGCATGGACGCCGCGCACCGGGTTTGCGTCCGTTATACCCCGCCGCCGCACATCGTTTGGAAGTATTCCGTGAACGACACCGCTTTTTCCGTGTGCGCGCTCCGACAGGACCTATAATGGCATCTTGCCGGATCCCGATGGCATCCGGCGCCGTGTCACGCATGCTCCGGGAGGTACCGTGGACATCGTCGAACTGCTCAAATCTGCTTTCCTCGGCCTCGTCGAGGGCATCACCGAATGGCTGCCCATCTCGTCGACCGGCCATATGATCCTGGTGGACCAGTTCATCAGCCTGGACGTGAGCAAAGAGTTCTGGAGCATGTTCCAGGTTGTCATCCAGCTGGGCGCGATCCTGGCGGTGTGCGTCTGCTTCTTCCACCAGCTCAATCCCTTCTCGCCGCGCAAGGACGCCCGGGAGCGCCGCAACACGTGGGTGCTCTGGGGGAAGATCATCGTCGCGTGCATCCCTGCCGCGGTGATCGGCATCCTGTTCGACGACTACATGGAGGAGCACTTCTATAACGCGGTCGTGGTGGCGCTCGCGCTCATCGTCTACGGCGTCGCGTTCATCGTCATCGAGCGCTGGCGCGCGCACCGCCTCGCCGTCCGGGTCGCCATCGAGGGGCGCCAGCCGGGCTCGCGTCCGGCGGGCGCGCACTTTGCGCAGCCCGCTCAAGCCTCCGAGCCCACGGACGGCGGGGACTTCGGTTCCATCACGCGCCTCGAGGACCTGCCCTGGAGCACGGCGCTCGGCATCGGCTGCTTCCAGGTGCTCTCGCTCATCCCGGGCACGTCGCGCTCGGGTTCCACGATCATCGGCGGGCTGCTGCTGGGGACCACGCGCTCCGTCGCGGCGGAGTTCACGTTCTTCCTGGCGATTCCCGTCATGTTCGGCGCGAGCGCGCTCAAGCTCGTGAAGTACGTCTTCCTCGACGGGGGGACGTTCGGCGTGAACGAGATCTCCATCATGGTGGTGGGCTGCGTGGTTGCCTTCGTGGTGTCGATGCTCGCCATCAAATGGCTCATGGGCTTCGTGCGGCGGCACACGTTCACGGTGTTCGGCATCTACCGCATCGTGCTCGGCGTGCTCGTGCTCGCGTATTTCTTCGTGATCAAGCCGGCGTTCGGTCTGGCGTAGCGGTCTCGCCCGGTTTGGCGGCGCGGATTCGGCGCTCGATGCGCGTTCCGGCGCGCGATTCCGGGCACGCGGAGCACAGATGACGCGAAACGAGCGTTTTATGAGGGGGTAGCCGAGTAGCCGCCAAAAGGGCAACTCGGCTACCTGCGCTTTTGTTGGCGAAGAACCCCTTGCTACTTCCGG